>JAIQGA010000056.1 GCA_020072925.1 Terriglobia bacterium
TGCGCCGAGGGCGACATGCAGGAAGGCATCGCGACCGCTGGACGATTGCGTCTTGATGCTTTTCGAAAACAGACACCTCGCGAGGACTGGGCTAAGGTCGCCTGGGAACACAACCCCTCAAAATACGTGGCGAAACAATTTCAATCTCCAAAAAGGTGTTGGCTGTTACGCTCCGCCCCAGGACTTGAGCAGTCGTGCCTTCCTCAATCAACCGCGGACTCAATGTAGATATCTCGAACCGGCCGAACCAGGCCAGCTAGCTCGCGCGACCTGCCGATTGTCGAGCACTGCAGCGAGGTACAGAAACGAACAGCACCGCAAATGGCTGAGGATTGATCCGACCGAAGGCGGGTACGCAGTCGTCGACCTGATGAACATCGCGAATTTTGCTCCGTATGTGGCTCCCGGCGGAATGAGGATACCCGTCGTCCCTTTAGTTGTGGCACTCTACCACGACTTTAACTCTGGCTTTAGCCTCGCCAATCGTGCAGAGGTTGACATCCCGGATTTTGGGTCAGACTTCAACTTCTCGCCTGAAGAGCTGGCCCAGTATATCGATGATGAGCCGACAAATCCGCATAACCAGACCTTAGCAGAATTCGGCCAGGGTATTACCTGGACCCGCACGGCAGCCTTACGGCGAACTATACTTCGGCGAGCAGCGGCCATCCGAGGTCGTGCGCGGACGCTCGAGGGTGGCCGTCGTGCTCCCTTGCTGACAGGCACCCCCGCGACACCGCCTGGAGTCAATACGGGTTGGGAGGCGGAACAGTTCGTTGCGCAAGCTATGCGGTCCGCCGGATGGACTGTCTTCGACGTTTCCAGGCAAAGGCTCGGTTACGACTTGATCGCACAAAAAGGACGGGCGACAAAATACGTCGACGCCAAGAGCTCGCTAGGGGTATGCAGCCCGACGCTCACTTCACGCGAATGGCAACAAGCAACGGCGCATGGCGACAACTATGTGCTCGCAGTTCTCGAAAACTTTAACCCTACCGGGGAGAATATGATCTTGTGGGTGCCAAACCCTGCGACGAACTGCCTTGCTCACGAGTCCACAACAGTTCAGCATTCCATTTCCCGCAGGTCTTGGCTGCTTGCGCTCGTCCCGTTGGATGACGTCTAGCAGGCCGCGACATGGGCCGGTTGGCGCAGAGCGAAGCTCGGTGCAGGAGCGATAGTGAACAGCGAATGGTGAATTGAGCGACCTTCGCAAAGATTTTGTTCATCCTTCATAATTCATCCTTCATGCCTCATCCTTCATAATTCAATCTTCACCATTCACATTTCGCCCGGCCTATGCCAGGGCTTTCGTCGGGCGCACACTGGCGGAAAGCTTCTGCCATTCAATCAGGAACGACGGGAGGAAGCAGGCGACGGCGATCACGCTCCAGACGGTGGTCTCAACTCCCAGCACGCCCATGCGGGCGACGGCGGGAATGGCGAGAATGGCGCGCACCACGACAAAAACCGCGGCGAACGGATAGCTGCGCGTCATCCACTCGCGGTGCTGCTGGATTCTTCCGCTGCGCACGCAGTAGAGCGCCGTGGCCGTGGTCAGCACCCACGCCGAGGCTTGAATCACCGTAGACATCAGGAGCGTGGGGATGGGCAGCTTGATGGAGACGAGGAGGGCCAGGGGGGCCGATACCGCCACGCTTCCCACGTAGATTCGTCCCATCAGGCGATGGACCCGCAAATGGCGCTGGCGTAAGCGGCTGGAAAATTGGAAGACCCCCAGGAATAGCGCCACGGCGCCTGGGAAACCGTGCAGCATCACCAGCCACGAGACGGGCGCGTACCGCTGGCGCAGGAACGAATGAGGATCGAGCAGCAGACGGTCGCGGGTAAACCAAACTACAACCATCAACAAGCAGTACACGAGAAACATCACATGCTTGGCCTGAATGAAACGGCGACAGGAAACTGCCCAGGCTGCGGTCGCCATACGTGCCTCCCTTGTCGGTTGTAGCGCTGAGAGTCCCTAATGACGCTGGGACAAAATGTAGCACATTTCCCTCAGCCAAACAATGGAAGGCTTTGAAATATAGACAATATGCCTCTGCTGCGGATTCCCAGGCTTGAGGGTTCGCTTGGAGCGCAGCAAAGTGCGAGAGTGTGGCATTATGCCACATGGGTAGGCTCGCTCTTTGCCCGCCGCTTCTGGCCGAGTCGAGGATGGGAATTGTGGAAAGGAGTCTGGTGTTCGAGTATAAAACGCTGATGGTAAATCACTTATTTCACGGATGGCTCGTTTGGCTGGGAGTGACTATTTGTCTGTTTACGGAAATTAGCCGCTGGCGCGTTCGGAGACGGTGACGGATGGCACGGCCCGCACGTGCCGCTTCGAGTCCAATGGCTCGCCACGCTCGGGGCCAGCTATTGGCTGAGGACGCGCTCGTAGAGCTTCTCGTAAAGCTGGATGATAGAGCCGCTGCAGAACTGGCTGAGCGCGCGCTGGCGCGCGGCGCGTCCCATCTCCTCGCGGCGCTCGGGATTCGTAAGGATCTCCAGAGTGCGCGCGGCCATCGTCTGCACATCGTGCGGCTGCACCAGAAATCCGTCCACGCCGTCGCGGACCACTTCCGGCAATCCGCCTACGCGCGAACACACCGGCGGCACCGCGCACGCCATCGCTTCCAGCGCCACCAGCCCGAAGGATTCGATCTCGCTCGGCAGCAGCAACACGTCCGCGCAGTTGAGCAGATCTTGCACCTGGCTCTGCTTTCCCAGGAAGAGCACGTCCTGCGTCAACTTGCGCTCGCGCACCATCCACTCGCCAATGGTGCGGTCCGGGCCGTCACCGATCATCAGCAGCTTGGCGGGGATTTCTTTCCGCACCAGCGTGAAGACATCGATCACATCGGGAATGCGCTTCACGGGGCGGAAATTGGAGAGGTGAACCAGAACCTTCTCCTCCGGCTTAGCGAAGTCGTCGCGACGGCACGCGCCATCCGCGGGGCGAAACACGTCGCAGTTGACGAAGTTGGGAATCACCTCCACGGGCCGCTGCACTTCGAGCTGCTCCGCGGTGATCCGCTTGAGGTATTCGGAAATGGCCGTGACGGCGTCGCTCTCTTCGATGGAGAACCGCGTGATGGGAAGATACGAGCGGTCCATGCCCACCAGCGTGATGTCCGTGCCGTGCAGCGTGGTCACGAAAGGCAGCCGGTGCGGTCGCAGCATGGCGCGCGCCAGATAGGCGCTTACGGAGTGCGGAATGGCGTAGTGCACGTGCAGCAAATCCAGCGACTCGTTCCTGGCGACGTTGCACATCTGCGTGGCCAACGCCAGCGTGTAAGGCGGGTGGTCGAAGAGCGGATAATTCACCATCTCGACTTCGTGGAAGTGAATGCGCTCGGAAGCCTCGGTGATGCGCACGGGCATCGCGTAGCTGATGAAGTGCACATCGTGACCGCGTGCCGCCAATTCCAGGCCTAGCTCCGTGGCCACCACGCCGCTCCCGCCGTAGGTGGGATAACACGTAATGCCAATGCGCATGGGATTAAGGATGATGCTCCGCGCTGAATCGTTACGGATGGTTAAGAGTGAGGAGTCGCTTTCTTGGCGGCGACCTTTTCAGCCGCTAACACTACGATCTGCTTCACGCTCCGCCGGTCGCCTTTTTGGGAGTAGTAAATCAGCACGTTGGTTCCCGGCTTCAGGTCCTCCAGTTTCCTCTTATCCCCCTCGGCGTTTTCGACCTTCATGCCTTTCTTGATGGGAAAAATCTCCGTCACTCCGCCCTGCACGGTGTTGACATTCAGGATGCTGCGCTTCATGTCGAGTGATTGCACAATCCCGCTGAAGGCCTGATTGGTGGAGCCGCCCGAGATCTTGTCCAATCCCGGAACGTGACGCTTGCGCTCCTGGCCTTGGGCTTTCCCCAGATTTGCGCCACACAGGCAGAACACCAGGGCCACTAACATCACGCAGACCAAGCGCGTAAGCATTCGCTCGGTTCGCGGCTCATCGCGGAGGTCATGACGACTTGAGGGTACGGGGCTAACCGCGTCCTCGTCCTCGTAGCGCCAATTGCTCGCCAACTCGGACCGCACTCTCCTGTGGCCGGTATCCATGTGCAAGCTCATCCTAGGTCAGCCATTGGAGGCTGTCAAGTCAGGTGAGATAAGGCGATAACCCCAGAGGCCGCAACTTTGCCGCTCCGGGGACAGGCCAGGGCGCGAGGTTAGAAAAAGCTAATCTTCCAAATCGGGCTCACGCAGAAGATTGCCATCGCCGCTGCCATTCTTCGAGTCCGCTTCTTTATATATGTAACGAATGCAGGATTTCATGATGAGGAGGTTGGGCTCGTGGGCGCGGTGCACCTTGATGCAGTGCTTGTCGTACCACTCGATCACCCCGTGGATGATCTCACCTTGGTCGAGCACTACCACCACAGGCGTGCGCGCTTGCATCTGCTTCAGGTAATAAAAATTTTCCGCGTTAGTCTGTTCCGGAGGTGTGGGCTTCTTCCGTTGCACGCGCGTGCCAAGTTGGTCCTGGACCTCAGACAGTGACGGACGGATAAGTCTTCGGTTCATTGTCGTTTACTCCTTAGGCCCGCTCTTGCGGGCTGAACGATGGGAGTCTCGTGGCCCTTGAAACCGCGAGTGATGCCGCCACTTACGTAGATGATATGAGAGGCCTGCCGGTTTCCTAAAGGCCCGCACAAAATTCAGATTAAGGAAAACAGCCGCGAATAGATGAATGTTAACACAGCCTCCTGGAGTCCGCAACGGGTTTCTCCTGTCTCCAGCCCGCCCATACGAGGAGACGTTCGCGAACCGGCCTTACTGCTCGTCAATTCCTGGGTTACGGACGTTCCTGTACGAGAAGGCCTGTGGGTACGCCGTGGCAGTGTGATTGACGGGGATTTTTCGTTCCTCGAGCGGCGGTCGGACGCTCCCGGGTTCGGTCAACCGGTCTGGGTCAGAGTCGATTTTCTTCCCGTGACGACGTCAATACCGAGCTCTTCGAACCCAAGTTGTTGGTTGACGTTGCGGATCTGGAGGCGGTAGGCCCGGTCCAGCCCTGCTTTCAGGCATTCCAAGTCCTCCAGGCTTGAGCCGGCTGCCCAAGTTTTGAGGCGGGCAACAAGGTCGACATTCATGACTTCTTTGTCTCCGCCTGGTTCGCGAAGCTGGAGCACATCGCGGAGCAGCGAAAAGCCGATTCGCAGCGTGCGATCGAAATCCTCGCGATTCTCCGCCAGCGCCTTGGCGGCATCAAACAACGATGACCAAGGCGCCGGGTCGCGGCCCCCCGGCGCCACGCGAAGCACGCTCTCAAGAAAATCCAGCCAGGGTTGCCGGCGGCGCTGGTAATCGGCCAGGTCAAAGGCCTTCGCCTGCGCCACGCTCCCGGCGGCAACGCGCGCCGCCAGCGCCTGCTGGGGCTTCGTCAAGCGCTTGTCCTGGGCCAGCAGCGCCAGAATCGATCCCTCATCGACAGGCTGAAATGCCAGGCGGAAGCATCGCGAACGAATGGTGGGCCGCAATTCGTAGGCATTGGGGCAAACCAGGATCAGTGTCGTGGTGTCGGGAGGTTCCTCGAGCACCTTGAGTAGCACGTCGATGGCCTGCCAATGGATGGCCTGCGCGTCGTCCACAATGAAGACCCGTCGGGGAAACTCGAAGGGGCAGGTGTAGGCGACGTTCCGAAGCTGGCGGATTTGCTCCGTCAGGATGTAGCTGGTGATCGGCTCGATCAGTTGCAGATCGAAGTAGACCAGGCCTTCGACTCGTCGGGCCGCCTCTTTGATCTCGCGGCGGCGGGCGAGGTCCTCGCGCCCGAGGGCGATCATCTCTTCCGCCTTGCGGCACCGCCGGCACTCGCCGCAGAAATCGCCCTGATTCTTCTCGCACACCAGTCCTTTCGCCAGCATCATCGCCAGCGTCTTCTTTCCTACGCCGTCCGGGCCTGCAAAAAGCATGGCGCCGGGAATCCGCCCGCTTCTCAGGATTTTGCGGACCGTCGCCACTGCGCTCGCATTGCCGATAAAAGAATCGAAGCCCATAACCAGCTGAATCGGGAGTCGGGAGTCGGGAGTCGGGAGTCGGGAGTCGGGAGTCGGAAGTGGGAAGCGGGAAGTAAGTGAAGACAAAGCCCGGCCATCCCGGGGCGAATCGGTTGGCGGTTCTTGCCTACCTACTACCTACTTGTTGCCCCCCGACTTCCTACTTCCGATTCTCTTTCCAAGAAGTCGTCCACCAGCCTCCGAATTTCCGCCTGGACCTCCGCGATGGGCCGGTCCGCGCGTACCACCTTGACGCGGCTTGGTTCCTGCCGCGCGATGGCCAGATACCCGGCGCGAACGCGTGCGTGGAATTGTCGACCCTGCGCTTCAAAGCGCCCGCGCCGGGAGTTTCGGCGGGTCTCGCGACCCTGCGCTCTCGCCAGGGCTATCCGCGGGTCCAGGTCGAGCACGATGGTCAAGTCAGGCTGAGTATCTCCACAAACAATCTGGTCGAACGCCCGCACCGTCTCTACCCCCAGCTTCCGCCCGTAGCCTTGGTAGGCGAGTGATGCATCATTATACCGGTCGCTGACCACCGTTTCGCCACGGCCGAGGGAGGGCCGGACCACTTCTTCAAGATGCTGCGCGCGCGCCGCGTAGATTAGCGCCAGCTCCGCCATAGGCGCCAATCGCTTAGTTGACAAATCCAGCAGGATTCCGCGAATGCGCTCTCCGACGCGAGTCCCGCCGGGCTCGCGCGTGGCTCGCAAGCGGTGGCCGAGTTTGCGCAGGTATTGGACCAGCAGGCGATGCTGCGTGCTCTTGCCTGTTCCGTCGATGCCCTCGAGCGTGATGAAAAGGCCGGGCTGTTTCAAATGGTTATCCGTTGTCCGTGGTTCGTTGTCAGTTGTTTCCCGACATCCCTCACGTGGCCCAAGTGGTTCCTCCGCGCAACGAACAACTGGCGACGGACTACGGACGGTCGAGGAATCCTAGCATTGCACAGCGCGAAATAACAAGGCGCCAGCAATCATGCCAACGAATGGTAGAATGTCCCGACCCGCGGAAATGCTATGGTCAACATCCCGGAGAACGTCGCGCGCGTGCAGGAACGAATCGCCGTGGCGTGCCGCCGCAGCGGGCGGCGCGTGGAGGACGTGAGGCTGGTCGCCATTTCGAAGACTATGCCTTGTGAAGCCATTCGCGCGGGCTACGAGGCGGGACTGCGCGAATTCGGCGAGAACCGCGTTCAGGAAGCCAAGGCCAAGCGGCCCGCCCTGTCCGATCTGACAGCCACCTGGCACCTCGTCGGTCATCTCCAGACCAACAAGGCCAAGCCGGCGCGGGAATTGTTCCATTGGGTTCATTCCGTGGATTCACTGCGGCTGGCGGAGAAGCTTGCGCAGGCCGCGCCATGCAGTTCGGATCGCTTGCCGGTACTCCTGGAGGTCAACCTGGGCGAGGAGACCACCAAATCGGGTGTCCGCACTGAAGAGATTGCGGCGCTTGCCGAACGGGTCGCGCAGTTTGAAACCTTGGAACTGCGCGGCCTGATGGTGATTCCGCCCTTCTTCGAAGACCCTGAGAAAGGCCGCCCGTACTTTCGGCAGCTGCGTGAGTTGGCGAAGGAAATTGAATCGCGCAAGTTGCCTAACGTTTCCATGCGGGAACTCTCCATGGGCATGAGCCACGATTTCGAGGTGGCCATCGAAGAAGGGGCCACGATCGTCCGCGTGGGGACGGCAATCTTTGGGCCGAGGCAATAAATGAAGGCTGAAGTCAGGAGCCAGAACTCAGAAGTCAGAAGGATGAAGGATGAAGGACACTCCCCCGGCGGCGCTATTTGATTGCCGGGATGTGGCGTCAACTGGCATCGGACAACTGACAACTGACGACTGACGACTGAGCACTGACTTCTGACCCCGGACTCCGGACCACGGACTTCTTATGACTCCGAGCTTTCAACTCGACCGCGAGAACGTTTCCTTCTGGCTGAAAGTGAAACCGCGGTCGGCGCGGGAACGCCTGGGAGTCGACGCGGCCGGGGAATTACGCTTGGAGTTGCACGCCCCGCCCACGGAAGGGCAGGCCAACGAAGCCTGCGTGCAGTTTTTCGCCCGCGCGCTGCGGCTGCCCCAGGCGTGCGTGGTCATCCTTTCCGGTTCGAAGTCACGTCGCAAGCTTATCCGAATTACCGGCCACTCGGCCCAGGAAACCGTTGCACAGTTGAAGCGATTGTTGCAGTCTCAACCGGCAAGTAGGTAAGAGAATCGGGCCATCGGGTCATTGATCCATTGAGTGATTTGGTGATTGGGTGATTGAAAAAACAAATCCGAATCGTGGCGCGTCCATTCAATCACCAAATCATACAATCACTCAATCACCCAATGGCCAAGTGGCCCGATCACCTAATCGCCAGATCATTCGACTCGTCACTATAGCGCGGAGCCGACATTGAGTTTCCGCCAACGCCTCGAGGAAATCCGCACGGGATTCAAGCCTGCCTTCTGGGTGGCGAACACCACGGAACTGTTCGAGCGCCTGTCGTACTATGGGGCAAGCGCGGTCCTGGCCATTTATCTGAGCGAACAACTGCACTTTTCCAAAGAGCTTACAGGCTGGATGATTGGAATTTTCGGCTTTGTGGTCTGGTTCCTGCCCGTGCTGGGGGGAACGCTAGCGGACCGCTTCGGCTTCCGGCGCGCGCTGATGTTCGCTTATCTGGTGATGACCGTCGGCTATTTCCTGTTGGGTTCGCTCTCGGCGCCGTGGATGGTTGCGGCGCGCCAGGCTCTGACCGACAAATGGCTCGTATTCGCGATTCTCATGATCCCCGCGCTGGGACCGGCGGTGGTCAAACCCTGCGTGGCGGGCACGACGGCGCGCGCCTCCACGGAGAATGTCCGCTCCATCGGTTATTCGATTTACTACACGCTGGTGAATGTCGGCGGCACGCTGGGGCCGGTCATGGCCTGGCTGGTGCGGAAAAAACTAGGGTGGGGCATTGAAAATGTCTTCCGCGTTTCCGCCCTCAGCGTTTTCCTGATGTTTTGTGTGACGCTGCTCTTCTTTCGCGAGCCGACCCAATCCGGCGAACAGAAAGTGGCCAGCGTCGCGGCCGCCATCAAGAACATGTTTGTAGTGCTGGGCAACTTCCGTTTCGTCCTGTTCCTGTTGATCTTTTCGAGTTTCTACGTGGTCTTCTGGCAGGAATTCATTTCCGCCCCGCTGTTTTTGCGCGGCTACGTCGATCCCAACGCCAACGCTGACCTGTTGCTTTCGATTGACGCGCTGACGGTGATCTGCTTCCAGATTTTGGTCAGCTATCTGACCCGCAAGATTCCCGCGTTTTCGGCGATGACGCTGGGATTGCTGATTTCAAGCCTCTCGTGGCTGATTCTGGCCCTTTATCCCACGACAGTGGGCCTGATCGGGTCGCTTGTGGTCCTGGCACTCGGCGAGATCACCCAGTCCGCGCGCTACTATGAATACGTCTCGCGGCTGGCGCCGCCGGGCCAGCAGGGGCTCTACATGGGCTACGCGTTTCTGCCCATTGCCATCGGTTACTTCATCGCCGGGCCACTGGGCGGTTACCTGCTGCACTATTTTGGCGATATCCTGCGCCGGCCGCAGCAGATGTGGTGGGTGGTCACCGCGGTGGGGATTGTCGGCACGGTGTTGATGCTGGCGTACGACAGAGTTTTTCGGCCGGGCGGAGAAAAGGGATTAGGGATCAGGGGTTAGGGATTAGCAGGATAATGGAAAACCCGTTCGCCCTGTCATTCTGAGCGCAGCGAAGAATCCCCGCATTTGAAGAATCAAGGAAATGAAAGACAGAAAGATACCAAAATGAAAAACGGACCGCTTACAAGTAGATTCGAAGAGGCATTTTGCTTGGCTTCCCGTCTGCACGCGACGCAGAAGCGGAAGGGCACAGAAATTCCCTACATTGCCCACCTCATGAGCGTTGCAGCGCTGGTGATCGAAGACGGCGGCGACGAGGACGAGGCCATCGCTGGTCTGCTTCATGACGCCGTCGAAGACCAGGGCGGAAGAGAAACACTGGAAGAGATTTGTCGCCGCTTTGGCGAACGAGTGGCGGGAATCGTCTATGGCTGCACGGATGCGGAGACTCTACCCAAGCCGCCGTGGCTCGAGCGAAAGAAGCGCTATGTCGACCACATTCGCATTGCACCTCCGGAAGTCCGTCGCGTCTCGAGCGCCGACAAGCTCCACAACGCGCGCGCCATCCTGGCCGATTTCCGGCATGAGGGCAACCGTTTGTGGGAAAGATTCACCGGCAAGCGCGACGGAACGCTCTGGTATTACCGCGCCCTGGTGCAGGCCTTCCAGGCAGCGGGCTCGACCCCCATCGTCGAGGAGTTGGACCGGGTCGTGAGCGAATTGGAACGTTTGGTTGCGGAGAGTAAGTGACGCGGTGGGAGGCACCATGAACCTGGCGGAAATTCAAGCAGCTCTGCGCGATTCGGGCCTGGATGGCTGGCTCTTCTACGATCACCACCATCGCGATCCGATTGCCTATCGCGTGTTGAAGATCAATCCCCCGATGTGCACGCGCCGCTGGTATTACCTGATTCCGGCTTCGGGAGAACCCGCGAAGCTGGTGCATCGCATCGAGCGCGGCAACCTCGAGGGCCTGCCGGGAACCGTGTACGAGTACTCTTCCTGGCGCGAGCAGCACGACAAGCTGCGAAAGATTTTGGAAGGGAAGAAGCGTGTAGCAATGGAATATTCGCCGCTCAACGACATTCCCTACGTCGGGCTGGTGGACGCGGGAACCATTGAGCTAGTGAAGGGTTTGGGCGTGGAGGTGGTTTCCTCCGGTGACCTTGTGCAGCTTTTCGAGGCGCGCTGGTCTGACGCCGCGCTGGCCTCGCACCTGGCGGCGGGGAAGGTGGTTCACGCCGCGGTCAACGCGGCCTTCGCGATGATTCGGGACGCGGTGCGAGGCGGCAAAGCGCTCGGCGAGTACGAAGTCCAGCAGGAAATCTCCCGCGTATTCGAAGCGGGCGGCGTGATCGCGGACGAACCGGCCATCGTCGCCGTGAACCGCAACACGGCGAACCCGCATTACTCCCCCACGCGGGCATCGTCGCTGCCCATTCGCGCCAACGATTTCGTCCTGCTTGATGTCTGGGGAAAGTTGCCGACTCCGGGCGCCGTTTATTTCGACATTACTTGGACAGGATTTGTGGGCGAAGAGGTCCCGCGCCGCTATGCCGAGGTTTTTTCCATTGTGCGGGAGGCCCGTGATGCTGCCGTGCGTCGCGTCACGGAGGCGCAGGCAGTCGGCCGGGCGCTGCACGGTTACGAGGTGGACGACGCGGCGCGCGAGGTCATCTCGCGGCATGGTTATGGTGAGAACTTCGTGCATCGGACCGGACATTCTATTGGCGAAGACGTGCACGGCAATGGGGCCAACATGGATAACTTCGAAACGCGTGACCAGCGAAACATCGTTCCGCGCACCTGCTTCTCGGTTGAGCCGGGAATCTACCTGGCGGAGTTCGGCGTGCGCAGCGAGGTCAATGTATACGTCGAGGCAGGCGGGGCGCGCGTTACCGGGGAAATTCAGCAGGCCATCGTGCCGATCCTTGCCGCTGCGCGCTAAGTTGTGTTAACTTCGTTGGTTCGGAGCGCCACATCCGCGCCTTTTCTGGGGCCGCGCGGCGCCCCTTGCCTTCGGAAACTATGGCCGGAAAAAACGTTCAGGAAGCAACCGCCGAGAAAGCGAAACCCGCCGCGGCGCCCCACCCGCCGCTCGCGCGGATGATTCGCCTCTGCGTCGCGGCCTGGCTAATTCCGGGGTTTGGGCATTTCTTGCTGGGCCGGAAATGGCGAGCGCTTATTCTCTTCGTCTCGATCCTGGCCATGTTTTTCCTGGGCCTGGCGATGCAGGGAGAGTTTTTTCCGACCAATTCGGCCTCTTATCTCGAAACCCTGGGCTATCTGGGCGAGATGTGCGTGGGCGTCGCGATGCCGGCGGCGAAGTTCTTCGGCTACGGGGGCGGTAATCCGTTCTTCGTCAGCTCTGATTACGGCACCGCCTACCTTGTTTCCGCCGGCATGCTGAACGTGCTCGCCGTCCTGGACAGCTACGACATTGCCCTGGGCAGAAAACCGTGATCCATCGGGTGATTGAGTGATCGGGTGACTCAGCGATTGAAGAGGCGGAGCAGGCGGGTTTGCTTTTTCAATCGCAAAATCACACAATCACCAAATCACTCAATGAACAAATGATCCAATTATCCTGATGGCCCTGACTCACTTCCCCGCTCTCGTACTGTTTGCTCTCCTGGTCTCCGTGGTGTTCGGCCTGCTGAGCAAGGACACGCCGCGCGATCGAGTGATTTACGGCGCCAAGGTTTTTGGCGCCTTCGTCGGCGTGGCCCTGGCGCTGGGCTGGCTGATGTACTTCCTGCCTTGAGTCCCCGTGAGGACATCCTCCGAACGTCACCCCGGCGCGACGGACCATTTGTAGCACGGGCATCCCGCCCCTGAGCACGGCCAAGGTGGCCGTGCTACGTGCACGACTACATTTGCGCTTTGCCTTGACTTCGCTTCGCCCGCGTCTTAGAGTATGCCTCGACCGAAGGATCTCCTCGCCCGGACAACGCGCTGAGTAGTTGGCGAGCGCGCGTTCTCGCCTGACGGAGGCTTTGCCACATGGCTTCGCTGGTGGGTTTGTCAGCATTCGCAATCTTCCTCGGAATCGCGGCTCTGGGTTTTTTCTTCCTGATTTTCAGCCTGTTTTTTGGAGAGTTGTTTGGACACGCGGACATCGGCGGCCACGACGCTGATTTCCATGGCGACCTTCACGGCGTAAGCTTTTTCAGTTCGCGGGTCATGAGCGTTTTCGTGACCGCGTTCGGAGGCTTTGGCGCTATCGGCATTCATCTTGGCTACGGCATCGGCCTCAGCACGGGAATGGGCCTGGCCGGAGGGCTGGTTTTCGGCGCCTTGATCTATCTCTTTGCGGCCTTCCTTTTCAGCCAGCAAGCTTCGAGCGACATCCGCGTGAACGACCTGCTCGGCAAGACGGCCCAGGTCATCGTGGCCATTCCACGTGGTGGCCTGGGGCAGGTAAGCTGCGTGCTCGGGGAAAGCGTCGTGGAACGAATCGCGCGCTCGGCGGATGGGGAAGAAATACCCGCGAATGCGGCGGTTAAAATTCAGACGATCGTCGGAGAGACCTGCGTGGTGCGCCGCGCGGAATAATCACAGCTTCGGGAGGCGCGGAAGTCATCGCCGGCCTCGAAGCATGAACTCTTAAGGAGAACTCCCATGCCAGCCGTTTCGCAATTCTTCATTCCTATCGTCGTAATGGGTGTGGTCCTGGCCCTGATTGTGGCCATGGCCCTCTTCAGCCGCAATTACATCAAAGTGCCGCCCAACGCTGTGGCGATTCTGAGCGGCCGCAAACACAAGCTCGAGGACGGCTCGATGGTCGGCTATCGCACGGTGATAGGCGGTGCAACGTTCCGCTTCCCGCTGCTCGAGCAAATCGATTATCTATCCCTCAACGTCTTCACCATTCCGCTGGAAATCAAGCGCGCTTACACACTGAAGGGCGTCCCGATTTCGGTCAAGGCGGTAGCTAACGTGAAGATTAAGGGCGACAAGCTCTCGCTTCGCGCCGCCGCCGAACGCTTCCTGGGGATGACCCACGACCAGATCCAGCGGGTCATCTTCCAGACGCTGGAAGGCCACTTGCGCTCGATTCTCGGCACGCTGACGGTCGAAGAAGTGAATAGCGATCGCCAGAGCTTCGCGCAGAAGCTGACCTCCGAGGCGGCGGTGGACCTGGAGCGCATGGGCATTGGCGTGGACGTGCTGACCATCCAGGACATCAGCGATGAGGAAGGCTATCTCGATGCGCTCGGCAAAAAGCGCACGGCCGAAGTGAAACGCGACGGCACCATCGGCGAAGCAGAAGCCACGCGCGATGCCAAGATCAAATCCGCGCTCGCCATGCAGGAAGGCGAGAAGGCGAAGTTCGACGCCGACGCCAACATCGCCTCGGCCCAGCGCGACTTCCAGGTGAAGCAGGCGCAGTTCATGGCGGAAGTTGAGATGGAGAAGGCCCGCGCGGCCCAGTCGGGCCCGCTCGCCGAAGCCAAGGCGAGACAGGCTGTCGTCGCCGAACAAGTGCGCGTGGATAAAACGCGGACCCAGGAGCAGATTTCCGTTCAGGAGCAGGAAGTGCTCCGCAAGCAAAAGGAATTGGAGGCGACGGTCATCAAGGCGGCGGAAGCGGAACGGCAGGCGGCGATTCTGCGTGCTGAAGCGAAGAAGCAGGCGGCCATCCTGGAAGCCGAAGGCCAGAAGACCGCGCAGATCGCCCTCGCGGAGGCCGAGCAGACCAAACTCACGCAGGAAGGCTTGGGCCATGCGGCGGCCATCGAAGCGCAAGGCCGCGCCGAAGCGTCCAAGGTCGAGGCGCTGGGCCTAGCGCAGGCTCGTGCCATCGAGGCGCAGGGCGTCGCGGAAGCGCAGGCCATTCTGAAGAAGGCCGAAGCGTGGAAGCAATTCAACGAGGCGGCCAAGCTGCAAACCATCCTCGAGAAACTTCCCAGCGTCTTGCAGGCTTCCGCGGCCATTTTCGGCGCCGTGGCGGCGCCACTGGGCAATATCGATAAGGTTGTGGTCATCGAGCAGGGTAATGGCGCGGGCGGCGACGGCGGCACGGGGGGCATCGGCCGCATCGCTCGCACCGGCCCGGCGCTGGTCTTTGGCCTCCTGCAGCAACTGCAGGCCATGGGATTGGATGTTCCCACGATGCTCGCTCAGCTCGGCGTGGGTGGCGGCAAGCTGACTGAAGGGACGAAGCCGGTGGAGACGGCCGCTGCGGCCTCCGGCGCGTCCGACGCCGGAAAGAAATGAAGCTGCCCTCGCGCTTCGCGCCGCCGGTTTAGGGAAGGACTCAGGATCCCGCAGTCGTGAACTCGCCACACCACGTCCGGTGCGCAGGACTCTCGTGTCGACTTCCGTGTTCGGAAGGGAAACAATATGCCCTCCTGTCAGCTTACTTCCAAGACCAACAACGCTGATCCCGACGTACTGGTTGTGCATTGCAGCGACCACCGACTTCAGGCGGCGTTCTACGAATTCCTGAATCTCAAACTAAACCTCAACGAGAATTACGACCTGCTGGTACTTCCCGGCGGGCCGCAGTGCCTGACGCTGGTCGAGTATCTTCCCAAGTTTTCCTGGGCAGGATGGAAGTGGGTGCGGTTCCTGGTGGACAGCCACGATCTCAAGCGCCTGATTCTGATTCAGCATCAGGACTGCGCCTGGTACAAGGACCTGCCTCTGCACTTGCACTCCTCGACGGAGCCGCGAAGCCGGCAGGAAGAAGACCTGCGGCGGATTGGCCAAACCCTGCGCAAGGAGCGCCCGGAACTGGCCCTGGAACTCTATTACGCCGGGTGGAACGCTCAGGACGAAATCACCATGGATACAGTTTCCGCCTGATGCCCACCTATTCACAAATCGTCTGGAGCGGCGCGATGGCCATGCTGATGGGCTTGCTGATTGGCCTGGAGCGCCAGCATTCTCAGAAAGCCGATGAGCCCCTCTTTGCGGGCTTCCGGACGTTCCCGGTTATCACTTTGACTGGCTTCCTCGCCGGGCTGCTGGCTAAAGCGGGGTTTATCTGGGTCTTGCCGGTGGCGATGGCAGGGGTTTGCGCCGTCGCGGTGGCGGCGTATTACGTCACCGCTCAGGGCCAGCACAAGGGCGCCACCACGGAGTTCGTCGCCATCCTGGCTTTTGTCCTCGGCGCGCTCACGGCCTTCAATTTCGTGATTCCCGCCGCGACTTTTGCGGTGGTCACCACGCTGCTGCTTTCGATCAAGGCGCCCCTCCATCGCTTCGCGGAAAAGATTCAGGAAGAGGAAATCTACGCGATCCTGAAATTCGGAATTGTCACGGTGATCGTGCTGCCCCTGCTTCCGAACCGCACGTTTGGGCCGTTCCAGGTTCTCAACCCGCGATTGATCTGGCTGATGGTCGTGTTGATTTCCGCGGTGAGCATGGTGGGCTACGCCTTGATGCGCTTTATGGGCGCCCGGCACGGTATCGCGGTGACCGGGATGCTGGGAGGCCTGGCCTCGAGCACGGCCACGACATTCGGGCTCTCGCAGAAAGCGCGTGAGGCGGAGGACTCCCTGGCCAAGTTTTTCGCCCTGGGGATCGTGATTGCCTCCACCATCATGTTTCTCCGTATGCTCATCTTGACGTTTGTCGTGGATCCTCATCTGGGGCGCGCCCTTGTCGTTCCGATCATGGCTCCCGCGCTGGCAGGTGTGGGGATAGCCCTCTACCTCTGGTTGAAGAAGCCCGGCACTCAGAGCGAGGCCGGACTCCGCGTGCGCAACCCCATGGATCTTTGGACGGCGATCAAGTTCGGTTTGCTATTTGCGGTTGTGCTGTTTGTCTCCCGCGCGGCGTTCCAGTACTTTGGCTCTTCGGGAGTCTACATTGCCGGAGCGCTGGCGGGCATGACCGATGTCGATGCTTTCACGATTTCCGCCGCGCGGCTGGGGCAGGAAAATGTCTTGGCGGCCAGCACCGCCAACGCTTCGATTCTTCTGGCTGGAGCGATGAATACGCTGGTCAAGGGTGGCATCGCGGCCGTTCTGGGCGGCCGCGCGCTGCGCCGCGTCATCATTCCCCTTTTTGGTATCCTGTTTTTCGCTGCGCTCGTGAGCTGCATCGTCGTCGCCCGCACTTAAATGTTTCTCGATCACGCTCCGCGTTCCCACGAATAGTGATGACGCCTCGGATCGCCACTCCTCCCTTTGCCGACAAGCAATCTTAACTTGGGTGTCCTCAACCCCGGGCGAGAGGTTTGGGCGTGCCGACGCCGGGGAGGGTGGCTTGCGCTGCGAGGGCCTTCGCGACCGGAAGCCTTTCGGGTTCGATTAAGTAACGCGGCGGCTTCAGCACCGGGATCTCAAAATAGTTCTCGAGGACGATGCGCGCCGGAACTTGCAGGATATCCGGTCCGCAGTCACCGGCCGCGACACTCCCGCTCAGACAGCGGAACCGCCCGAATAAGCGCGCCGCTGCGCCTGAAGCCCAACCTTATCATCGGCGGCTATGGGCACTTCACCTATCACTTCGATTACTGGGACCGACGGGAAGCAATTGTGACACTCACACCCTGGTGCCGAAGCTCCCCGAATTGAGGTGGTTACTGTAGCGCCGGCTCCGTGACCCGCCCGAGTTTTGTATCCCCTCAGTTCAGAGGTTTTCGCAAGGAATCTGTTTCAGGATGATCGAAAGTCATGCTTCAAAAACTCGATTCAAAATCCCATTGCCCGGAGCCCACCTTGAAGACGGCGCGGTCCCTTTCCTGGCGAAGAAGCTCGACGCCCGCATGCCGTGCCGCCACTTCTCCGTCCAGCATGACCTGCTCGGAAGAGCGTGCCGGAACAGACACTGTCGCCGTGGTGTTGGGGGGAAGCGTTACCGAAAGCGTGAAGCGGCCGTCTTGCTTCGTCCAATGGCTGGCGATTAAGCCTCGGATCGAGTCGTAGCTGGCGTTGGCCCAGGTCAAGTCTCCAGCCGGCTGCGGATTGATGACGATTCTCTTGAAACCCGGTCCGGTCGGGTCCGTGCTGATGCCGGCCAGGTCGTGATAGAACCACTCGATGATCTGGCCCAGCATGAAATGATCCTGTGAAGACCGAGGGTCGGCATTCCAGGCTTCGGTCAGGCTGGTCGCTCCCATTTTCAACTGGTAGCCGTAGCCTGGCTTGTCAGATTGGTTGTTTATATCGAAGATTACATCGGAGCGCCCTCCCTCCGCGAGCGCGCGCAGGAGGTAGCGGTAGCCGACGTCGCCGGCGGTCAGCGCGTTGCCGTGTCGCCGCACGTCGCGGACAATGTTCGCCAGCACGGCGGCGCGGTCCTTCCGCTCGGCCAGGCCCATGACAAGGGGAAGGGCATTGGCGCACTGCGAACCTGTGGCATATTGCTCTTTCTCCTTGTCGAAGAATTTCTGATTGAACGCGGCGCGGATTTGCGAGGCCAGCGTCTGATATTGTCGGGCGTCATCCGCCTTCCCCAGGAAAGCGGCCACCTGAGCCAGAATTATCGCGTCCTGGTAATAGAACGCCGTTGCCGTCAGTGCCACAGGAGTCAGTTGAGCTACCCCGGGTGGTTTCGGCCCGAGATCGTACCAGTCTCCAAGTCCATAGGAGAGGATGTGATCGGCCGCGCGCGTGCCGAGGTAAGCGACGTAATGCTTCATCGCGTCGTAGTGCCTGCGCAGGAGGTCAAGGTCCGCCGTCCACTCGTATTGCTGCCAGGGAACCAGGATGAAGGCGCTGCCCCATTCGGGCGAATCGCGGAAACCATCCTGGAATACGGTATATTCCGGCGCGATGTCCGGTACCAAGCCGTTTGGCAACTGGCTGTCCGCCATGTCGGACATGCCTTTCGTGAACAGCCGCGCCAAGTCAAAGTCGTAGCGCAGCGACGGGCCGTTGAGGTGATACTGCTCGAGCCAGCCCAGCCGCTCGCGGTGCGGGCAATCGGTGAGAACACTCATCATGTTGCTGATCTGCGCCCAGCGGACGAGCCGGTCGATGCGGTTGAACAGTTTGTTTGAACATTCGAACTTCCCGACCGGCGGGGAGGCGGAGTGGACCACGACGCCATCAAGGGACTCGATCACGGGAAGGCGCTGGCCCGAGGGCGCGGAACATTCAACTTGCAGATAACGCGCGCCATGGTAATAGAACTTTGGGAACCACGTCTCCGTCCAGTCCCCCGCCAGCGTATACTGCCAATAAGCCGGGGCCAGGTTGGGCTCGGCCGACCGGCGGTCCACCGAACCGTCTTCCTTCAGGAGTTCGGCGGGAACGATTCTGACCGCCGATCCCGAGGGGCCCCGAACCGTGAGCTTCGGAATCAGAGCCGCGTTTTGGCCCAAATCGTAGACCGCGACGCTCGGGCCGAGGCGCCTGACTCCGACGGGCTTAAGCACGTCAAAGGCCCGGATGGGCGGTGCGGCGGCGGACAGCCCTTTGAGCTCTCCTCCGGGGCCCTCGACGATACGGGCGGGCGGCCACTTCGAGTCATCGAACCCGGGCTGATTCCACTCGGACTGCACCAGCCGTGCATCGTAGTCCTCACCGCCGTACACGCACGAGAAGGTGATGGGGCCGGCGCTGGTACGCCATTCTCCGTCGGTCCCTATAATCTCCCTTCTGCCGTTGGTGTACTCCAGGCGAAATTGCATGATGGCTTTGAGTGGGCCAAAGGAACCTTTGAACTTCGTATAACGCTTCCCCTCGACGTTGTACATGCCATTGCCCAGCAGCAATCCTATGGCATTGCGCCCTTCTTTCACCAGACCCGTCAGGTCGCGCGTATCATAAAGGCAGGTCTTGTCGTATTTCGTCCAGCCGGGCGCGAGGAGATCGTCGCCTGCCTTTCGGCCGTTCACCGACAACTCGTAGTATCCAAGGCCGGAAACGTAAGCCAGCGCGCGCTTCAGTCCGGGTTGCACCGTGAACTCTCGCCGCACCAACAACGTTTCACTCGGTTGCGAGGCCGCGATCCAACGGGCGTGCCAATCTGCCGCATTCAGCAAGCCCATGGTCCACGACGCCGGCTGACTCCACGCTGAACCTTTACCTTCCTGGTCCCAAACGCGCACTTTCCAGAAAACCTGCTGGGAAGACTCCGGGCGCTTGCCGCGATATGGGATTTGAATGGTTTCATCCGAAGCTACTTTGCCCGTATCCCACAGGTCGCCGCGGTCGTTCGCCAGAGTCTCGGCGGTTGAGGCGGCCAGAATCCGGTACGCCGTCTGGCGCTGATTGCGCGCTGTGCTCTCGAGCTTCCAGAATAGGCGTGGCGTGGCCACATCCACACCGAGCGGATTGGAAACGTACTCGCAACGCAAGTCTGTCACGGCAAGCGGCGAGGCTGTTTCGGCCTTTGCCAGGTGCGCGCTTGACCCAACCCCGGCCAGGACACTGATAGCCAGCACCGAAAGCAGCGGCACGACTCTCCGAACGTATTGGTTCATTCTGAGCTTCCCTCTCTCCATGGCTTCAACTTTGGAGTATCGGCCTCGAAACGACGAAACCCTCTAGCGGCCGGCCCGGGGACATTTAAGGGCTTCGCCTTTGAGGATGTCAAATGTTTTTGACCAACTCGAATGCTTGCCCCTCAATTGCCTATCCCTTGACAAGCTGGCGTTGTAGCACTAGAAGGGAGGGCCAGGGCCCATGCCGGGGCCGGCGTACCGCGGGGGCCGAAGGGAAGTATACGCCCTCAGAATGCGCTAGGAGGAACCTAGCACGGTGGGTCTGTAGGAAGATTCAACCGAACCGGGCCGTGCGAGAAAGGAAGGTTGGACACAAACTCACATGAAACCCCAAATTTCCCTCCGAACCTTGGCACATTTGATCATTGGCTTTTCCTTCTTGACGGCCCTGAGCGCTTTCGCCCAGACGCCAGAGAACGTCCGCGTCAATTGGAACAGGGTGATGGCCGTCTCGAAGTCGACGGCCACCCTCCAGGTGGTCGTCAACCCGCCGCTCCGCCGGGGATCGGCTATTCACGACCGGGTGTTTCAGGGGTTGAAAGACCTGAAGTGTGATTACGTGCGGTATGTACCCTGGCTTCCGTATCCCCGGCTGGGCGTGGCCGAGCTAGAGCCGCCGCGTGACGGGAAAACTTCGTGGGACTTCTCCTTAATTGACCCCATGACCGAAGATTTCCTGAACGCCACGTCAGGCCATTCGGTCATCCTGAATTTCAGCACCATCCCGCAGTGGATGTTCCGGACGGAGAAGCCCGTGTCTTATCCGGCAGACCCCGACCAGGTAATCTGGAACTACACGCAGGGGACGGAACTGCGCGACCCTTCGATGAAAGAGGTGGCGGATTACTACGCGCGGCTGGTGAGCTGGTACACGCAAGGAGGATTCACTGACGAATATGGAAACCGGCACGAGTCGGGCCATCACTTCAAGATTGATTACTGGGAAGTGCTCAACGAGGTTGATCTCGAGCACAAGATGAGTCCCCAGTTCTACACCGCCCTTTATGACGCCATCGTGATCGCCATTCACAAGGTCGACCCTCACATCAAGTTTGTGGGGATGGCTCTTGCCTACCCGGGCAAGGCCCCTGAATTCTTCGAGTATTTCTTAAACCCCCGGAATCACCAGGCCGGCGTTCCGCTGGACATGATTTCATACCATTTTTATGCAAGCCCCACAGCCGACCAAGAGCCTGAAAACTGGCAGTATACATTCTTCAATCAAGCGGACAATTTTCTGGATGTGGTGCGATACGTAGAATCCATTCGGAAGCGGCTTTCACCTGGGACCCAGACCGACCTCGACGAGTTGGGGGCGATCCTGCCGGACGATAATACCGTTCCTCGAGGCCCGATTCCGGACTCCTACTGGAATCTCTGCGGAGCTATGTACGCTTACCTCTACGTGGAGGCCGCTCGCCTGGGGATCGACGTGGCCGGCGAGTCGCAACTGGTGGGCTACCCGACACAATTTCCCAGCGTATCCATGGTGGACTGGAATACCGGCCAACCGAACCCGCGATACTGGGCGCTGAAGTTGCTTCGTGACAACTTCGGGCCCGGCGACACGCTCGTGGAAAGTCGCGCCTCTACACCTTCGGTCGAGGTTCAGGGTTTCATTACGCGCGAGGGCAAGCACAAGATTCTCCTCATTAACAAGCGCGGACAGACGATAAGAATCGCCCTTCCTTTTGCGAGCGGGGGCCGGGCGGACTACGTGGACCCCAGCACGGGATTCAATCCCCCGGCGACCCTCAGGATCCCGGGTGACGAACTCAATTTGAATCCCTTCTCGGTGACGGTCGTAACTCGGGGGGACTGACGGCAGCACGAGGCGCGCGTTTGCCGGGGTGTCAAAATTGAATTCTTGGCGGGACTCCCCTGGCACGCACACCAAGGCATGTTAGCAACCTCCGACAGGGCAGGGGGTTCTCCTTGGTACGTTAGCCCGAAACGTTCTGTCTGTGAGCGACCTTTCCAGTAGGTACAACGAGACCTATGCGAGCCTCTCATTCCATGGGATGTGAACGATGGCGACCGAGCTTGTGCACCCGCCGTGGGACCTTCAGCCAGCGTGTCTTCCGCGGAGAGGGTATAATAGGGACATACTTGTGGAAACAGAATCTAAGATTCGAAAGGTCGCGTTTCTCGGCGACTACCTGCCGCGTAAGTGCGGCATCGCGACGTTCACAACCGATCTGCTTGTGGCCGTGGCAGCGGAGCACCCCCAATGCCAGTGCTTCGCAGTTCCGGTCAATGACATCGACGGCGGTTACGAGTATCCGGACGTAGTTCGCTTCGAGATTGAAGAGCAGGATCTGACATCCTACCAGCGCGCGGCGGACTTCATTAACATCAGCAACGTGGGTATCGTATGC
>JAIQGA010000057.1 GCA_020072925.1 Terriglobia bacterium
AGCTCGCGCTCGAACCGGATGACGCGCCGAGCCGCATCCTCGCGCAAGTCCGCTTCGATCGATTCGTTGCCTAAGCGCACAGAGACCTTTCGTAGCGAAGTCCCGGCGCGGGCTTCGACTGAAAGGCGCGCGAGCGGCATCGAGCCTTCCGCCACCGCGATCTGCACTTGCGGGTTGCGGCCGGCAAGACGATGCGCGAAGCTTCCCCAACCGGAAGGAATCGACCAAAAAGATCGAAAATCCTGTCTGTCAGTGCGCGGCATGAGATTGAGTGCGCGCTCCATCGCCGAGTAATGAAATCCGCTGAGGGCCAGAAACACCGCCCACGCCGCCATGGGGCGCGCGTAATGGTGCCCACACTCGGCTTCATTCCAGGGATTGCGTCGCTCGCCGTCGAAGCGCCGGCGCGCCGTGCGGGTGACCGCGAGCGATTCCTTCACCATGCCCTCGTAAGCCAGGTGCGCCGCAAGCTGGTACTCGAGTCCCGTCCAGATTTCCCCAAAGTAAGGGAAAGGAATCTCAGGGCGCTTGCCCGAGGGGTAAGTCGCCACAAGCACGCCTCCCTCGTCGTTGAGCGCATAGGTACGCTGCACGCACTCGTGCTCGCTGAGGTTGACGCGATAGTTGTACGCGTAGACCGACTGAAGAGTCTTCTTTACATGCGCGGGATCCAGAAGGTAACCGAGCTCTGCGACGTGAGCCATGTATTGCCCGAGCAACTGGTCGACCAGGCAGGCTTCGCCCATCTGATAGTCAGGATGTTCAGGATCGCCGGCGCCCATGCCCACGCGCAGCCAAGCGGGAATTTGCTCCGCCTTGCGGCCCACCACTTTCTGGATGTAGAACTCGCCGTTGAACAAGTTGGTGTCAAACCACTGGCGTCCGACCTCGAACAGGCGGCGATACTCGCTCGCCGCCGCGTCGTCACCCACGGCGCGGGCCATTTCTTCGCCGGCGCGCAGCGCGCCCAGGTACCACACGCCGCACAGCGGGTTCGGTCCGAAGAATTCCACGTCGTAGGTGTTGTGCTGCACGCCCTCGGCGACGCCGTCGCGGTCCCCGTCCCAGCCGTTCTCGATCCAGGCGAATTCGAGCGCGCGCTTGGCCTGCGGCCACAGGCGCCGCAGCCACTCCGTGTCGCCGGACAATTGCCAGTCGCGATAAAGCTTCATCAGGCAACCCATCTGCCCGTCCGCCGCGGACTTGTCCCAGATCTTTTGGCCGTCCGGAAGAAAAGAACGAAAACCCATCTGGCCGTTCTCCGCCGTGTTGCGCAGGAACTCCGACTCGCGCAGGGAGCGCGCGAGGGACGGAAACACAAACGCCGTCGCCTGCTCGTAGTTCCACACATGCGTGCAACTACCGTGGCAGCATCCCGCATGGTCATTGCACCCCTCGAAGCCGTGGAACTCGCCGTCCGCGGTGCGGAAGCAGGTGTTGGTGCGCAGCGTCGAGAGGGTGCTGGAGGCCGCGTCCAACACGGCCGGATCGAGCGTCGACCGCTGGAAGATCTCGACGAACTTCCGCGTGCGCGCCTCGAGCGCGGGTAGTTCCCGCGCCACTTGGCGGCTCACATCCCAGGCGTTCTCGAACTTCACGGTGTAGTGGTTTCCGACGAGGGTCTTCTCTTCTCCCTTGACCGCCCACCATCCACAGCGCTCCGGCGTGCGGTTGGGAAAGTGCCAAGCGATGAGGAAGGTCACACGCGCATCGCCACCCGCGGGAATAGATTGCTTCACCGCCAGAGAACCGACCGGCATGGCCGAGGGAGCATCCGAGGTGAGCGCGCCGTCTGCCGAGAAATCATCCCAGAACGCCAGCGCGCCATCCCACCATTGGGCGCGTTTCCAGCCCTTCAGATACGTGACACTGCCCGCGGGAGCGCCCACCGCGCAAAGCGCCAGCGAGCCTTTGAGTGGATCGCGCTCGGCAAGAAAGGGATTGTCCATGTATAAGCCGCTCAGCCCCTGATCCTCCCGGAACACACTCTGTCGCCCTGCCTCGCCCACGGGATTCTCGATGCTGAGCGCCACGGATGCTTGCGCTGGCGCGTTGCCGGGATTCTTGATCGTGTAACGAAGAATTGCCACGGGCAATCCGGATGCCTCCACGTCGAGCGGCGCAAAGGGATTGAAGGCCTCGAGTTCCACCCGGACAGGCAACTTCGCATCGCGGAATTCGATGTGGGCCAGTGGATACGCGCCGGTGAAGATAGCCGCTTCAAGGCGCGGCAGGCCCGGGACATTGGCGGCACCCAAACCGTCGGAAGTCCGTTCGTAGGGAGGCTCGAGGCGCGCCTCGAGCACGCGCGCCAGCGGCTTGCTTGCGCCCGCCTGGACCCACAGCGCTGGAAAACAATAACCGGGCGCGTTGCCTTTGTCCGGCCGATTGAAAATTTCCCAATCGCGAAGCTGCCCGCGGCCTCCCAGCGAGATCGTTCCTGTTCCGATCCCACCCAACGGGAACGCAATCATCTTCAGACTGCGTCCGGTGAAAACGCGTGGGAACTGGACCTCGCTGGCCGCTGCGGGCGATTCACGAAGATTCGCTCGGGACTTTTTCGCTGCTGTCTGGCCCGACGAAGACGCCGCCATCCCGCCCAGCGCGGGTATCATTGCCCCGCTGGAAGCGATCTTCTGCAAAAATTCACGCCGCGGAAGTTTTCGGCTTCGACGTTTGTCCGCCATCGTTTCCTCTCGCCCGGTGAAATTGAATTTGGTCTACCGAGAGCACGATTCTGGCTTTCCGTGGGCAGAAGTCAAGAAGAAACCGCTGTGAGGGAGCAGAATAACAAACCCTGGTCGAGCGGGGGGCAGGCGGTGCGATTAGTCGTATTTCGCGCGGCCGAAAAGGGCGAGACCGATGACATAGGTCATGCACAAGACGGGAATCACCATCGCCGTACGCATTCCAAAATGGTCAGCCATCCAGCCCTGAAACGGCGACAGCAGCGCGGCGGAGATATAAGCGGTGCAGAGCAAACCAGAGATAGTCCCGTGATGTTCGGAAAAACTGTTGATGGTGCCGCTGAAAATGAGCGGATAAAGGACCGACATGAAAAATCCGCAGGCCGCAAATGCGACGGCCGTAACGTACTTGGACCCAAAGATCGCGACCAGCAGGCTGAGCAGTGTCAGCACGGAGTAGATCCTCATGATTCGCCGGCTTCCGAAGCGGTTCAGTACCGCGCCCCCGACGAGGCGTCCCAGACCCTGCATGCCCAGAAAGAGCGCATATATCAACGCCGGCAGGCTGGGAAATACTCTCCCCATGAAAGTGGCCGCGGCGGCGTTCGAGGCGATGGCGGGCACCCCATGCACGTCCTCGAAGAACTTGGGAATCCACATATAGGTGCCCACTTCTCCCACCGTGTAGATGTGGGTTCCTATGCCATACGTGAGCAGGATGGGATTGCGGAGCAGCTTGCCAATCTGGTCCAGGCGAATCCGCTCCGCATTCCCGGCGCGCGGCGGAAACCTGGAAAGAAGAAACATTCCCAGCAGCGTCAGGCAAATCAGCGCGAACACCACGTAGTACCACTGCCACGCCCGGCCTGTTCCCCGAATATAGGCGAGAATGAAAATCGCCAGGAACCCGCCAAACGTCGCGCACGCAATCGTGAAGTTCAGATTACGCGGATAATTGGGCTTAACGTCGAGGTCCTGCACCAATGGACTCCCGGTGGTCTGGAGCATGGTGATGCCGATCCCGACCGCGAAGACCATCGCGAGGATCAGCGGGTAGTTGTGCGATTGCGACACCAGAAAGCATCCGACAGCCATCAGCGCCACGCCCCCCAGGATCACTTTCCGTGCGCCAATGCGGTCCGCGAGCAAGCCACTGGGAATCGCGAACAAGGCCACAGAGACGAAGAGGGCTGACCCGAACAGCGCGGCCACAGACCGGCTGAGGTGAAATTCCCGGATGATGTCGGGAATAAGCGCGCCGAAAACACCGCTCAACCCAAACGTGAAATACGCGAAAAACATAACCCAGAGCAAGCGGGCCGGGCGTTGAGAGGACACAGAAACCTTTCCGGGGCTAAGTTGTGGCTACAGCCTGCGAGGAATTCGGACCAGAACTGAGCGGGAAGTTGATGGGCCTCTAGATATGCATTTCGGTCATGCGCCGGTCAACCATCCGGGGGGCGAACTCGCGGCCTTCGAGGAGCTTTCGGCGTTCAGGACGCGCACTCCCTTTTCACGAAGCCAACTGATCCACGCCGCGGGCCCTTCCCGATCGAGAGGCTCATCAGGCAGGTACACGGCGGGGCGCAGTCCGAATCGCTCAAGCTTGCTCTTCCCGAGCGGGTGGTAGGGTAGCAGCCGGACCCCCAGCAGGTCGGGCATTGATCGGGCCAGGGCAGCAATCCCGGCGAAATGATCTTCCCGATCGTTGTAGCCGGGCACGATCGGGCATTGAAGTTGGATATTGGCTCCCGCGTCATAAAGGGCGCGGAGATTCCCCAAAATGATTTCGTTCGATTGACCCGTAAACTCCGCGTGTCGCTGCGGGTCCGTCTCCTTGAAGTCAAAGAGGAACAGGTCAACCAGCGCCAAGAGCGCCCTAAATCGTCCCCAACTCGCGAAGCCGGAGGTCTCGACGCATCGATGGATGCCCTCATCGCGGGCCGCAGCGAGCAGTTCGCGCGTGAAATCAGGCTGCGCCAGAGGCTCTCCCCCGGAAATCGTCAGACCTCCCCCCGAGGACAGGTAGAAAGTCCTGTCGGGCCGAACTTCCTTCATGATCTCTTCCACCGTCATCCGACGTCCGACGAATTCCAGCGCGCGCGTATCGCAAGTTACGGCGCACCTGCCGCAGGCTTCGCAGCGCTCCCGGTCGTAGGCGTGCGTCGAAGCTGCTCCGTTGTCTCCGGCTTGGAATTGGTGAGCGCCATTCGGGCAGGTGCGCACGCACTCCCCGCACGCCATGCATTTCTCGGAAAGGAAGGAAATCGCCGGGGAAGGGCTTATTCCCTCGGGATTGTGGCACCACAGGCAGTGCAGCGGACAACCTTTCAGGAAGACCGTCGTGCGGATTCCTGGCCCATCGTGGATGGAGAATCGCTGGATATCAAAGATGCGTCCGCGCGGCGCTTGCGAGGCCCCGGCGCTCTCCGGTCCGGTTTCGTCTGGTTCGTTACTTGGCATCAGGCTCCAGGCTGTGGCAGCGAGGTCAATCGCGCCGAAGTTCAGGCTTCACACAAGATCCTGTTCACCACGAACTGGCGCATCTGGGGCGAGAGGCTGGCGAAGTAGGCGCTGAATCCTGTTACCCTCACGATCAAGTCCGGAAACTTGCGAGGGTCCTTGTGCGCCTCCAGGATCTGTTCCTTGTTCATCACGTTGATGTTGACCTGGGTTCCACCCAGCTCGAAGTGACCGCGAATCAATGCCGACACCTTTTCGACATCTTCGTTTGTGTGCGAGAGTCCGGGATCGAGATCGATCTGGACCGGCGAGGTATTGCCGTAGCCCGGCTGCACCGCGGCCACGGCCACAGCCAGCGCGGTTGGCGCGCCGTCCTTGCGGAAACCGGGATCGGGATTGGCTCCGTGCGAAATGGCGTCGCCTGCACGGCGGCCGTTGGGCGTCGCGCCGATGTTTCGTCCCATCGAGAGGTTGAGCACCCAGGAGAACAGGCCGGGAATCATGCGGAAGCCTTTGGGCGTGGTTTTCTCCTTCACCGTCTCGGAGAAAGCGCGGGCAATCTTCACCGCCCATTCGTCCGCCAGCGACCCGCCGCTGCCAAAGCGCGAAGAGTTCTTCATCATGAGGCGCGCGCGTTCGCCTTCGGGGCTGGACCAATTCGCGTCCAGGTGCGCGAGCAATTGCTGCCAGGTCAAGCGATGCTGTTTCTCGACGCGCTCCTCGACCGCGGCAAAGGAATCGGCTGCAGTCGCCAGCGCCGCGCCATCCACACCGAATGGATAAAACTCAACCCCGCCATTGCTCGCGTCGAGCCCTCTTTCGATCGTAGTCGGACAGAGCAGGTCCAGAATGAGTTCGGGAAACACCTCATGCATGTGCTCGTACTGGAAATCGTATCCTTTGGCCACCGTGTCCATCGCCAGGCGCAGGTGTTTTCGGAAATGTCGCCACAATTCGGCCACGCTGGGCTCGACGGCGCGGTTGCTCATCATGTCCCGGAAGGCGACTTCGAAGATCGCGGCAAAATTCACCTTGACAATGTCCATCAGCGAGTACTCGCGCCCCGGAATCGCCAGCCAGTGGCAACCGGCATAGACGCGCTCGCGGGCCAGTTCCATAGGAAAGCCATTGGCGGCAAAGCCCTCGATGGTGTTGTCCACTCCCAGGAACTTGGGAACTCCGCAGCGGTCTTCGAGCAGGATTTCGACTGCGCGACGCAGCAGCCGCGGGTCAGTATTCTTGCCGACGCATACGCCCACGTTGGCGGGAATCCGAAGGCGGTGCGCGGCCTCCAAAATCAGGAAGGAAAGACGGTTGGTGGCTTCCTTGCCCTGCAAGTCAGGACCACCAAGTTGGATGTAAGCGGTGTCGCGAACCAGGTGGCAGGCGATGTGGAAGATGGCTTCTTCGTCCGTGAGGATTCCGGCCTTGGTGTCGGCCTCGTAGTAAGGCAGGAGAATCATATCCAGCCGGCCCAATGAGCCGCTGCTGTTGTACATTCGCGCCGCGCTCTGATACCACAAGCTCCACTGGCAGGCCTCGCGGAATGTCCGCGGCGGATTCGAAACCAGGTGCTCATTGATTGCGGCGATTTCGAGAAGATTCTGTTCCATCGTCGGGTGTTCAGCGGCCATGCTGCGAGCAGCCTCGGCGTGGCGGCGAATCCAGTTTTGCATTCCAAGAACAATGTGTTCCAACCCGGCATAGAAATCTTCCGAATCCTTATTCATGGCCCGGTAATGCTGGATCTTTTCCAGCACGCCGCCCCAGCCGAGTTTGAGCCCGAACTCCATGTCCTGGCACATGTGCTGGACGCCCCCGATGGCTGGGACGGTCTGATACTTCTGGTGCTCCTTGAGGAGGTCAGCGCAATCGATGTCAGGATTCCACGCCACCTTCCGGTAGGACATGAAGTTCGCCATGTACGCCCCGGCAAGCGACGACATAGGGTCGATGTACACGGGATGAACTTCCAGGAGCCTGCGGAAGTTCTCGCCCGTGGACCGCGGCCCGAAGAATCCGCCGCTGGGGTGGTTCGGCACAGGCTTGAAGGTGTTCATGACCACGTCCGTAAAATTCACCCCCGAGCCGCCAAGGACCAGCATCGTTTCCCGCGTTTCCTGCGGGGGGAGAATGATGGCGTGATCGTCGAAGTCCATGGCGCCGCGCAGTTGTTGCTTCTCAAACGTCTGACGCTGTTTGCTTTCGTGCAGCGCCGCGAGGCGGTCGGCGTAGGAAATCTGTCCCACGGCTGCAATCTCGGTCATATTGTCTGTCTCCCCCGGCAGCGCCATTGCGGTCTCCCAAAAAGCGGATGGTATACACCTCGTCGGCGAAACATGCAATCTTCCCGGAAAGTGCGGAAAAGTCCGCAGGCAATAATGTCAGAATCAGGGTGGAGCACCAGAGTGGCCATTGCATTCGGAAGCGGTCGGCGGTATGTTACCAACCGGTCGGGAGATCGCGACTAAGAGTCCGACAGATTCGGGCAAAGCAGCTTCCAGTAAAGGACTTATCAAGCGCGAAGGGCGGACATGCAATCGACGACTCAGGAATTCGATGTGTGTGTGGTCGGGTCAGGCGCTGCGGGTGGCGTGATGGCCAAGGAGTTCTGCGAAGGGGGTGCCAAGGTCATTCTGCTTGAGGCAGGAAAACAAGTTGACCCCTCGCAATTTCTCTCCCATATGTGGCCCTACGAATTGCCCTATCGCGGCCTGCGCGATGAAAAGCAGGCGCTCTTCTACCAGGGCGACGTTCGACAGTCTATCCGCTATGAGGATTCCGACCAGATCGGCATGGACCGAATCCGCGTGCTGGGCGGCCGGACCGTCCACTGGAATGCCGTCACGCCTCGCTACGCGGCGCGTGATTTCCGCGAGTGGTCACTCGCCGGAGTCGAGGAAGATTGGCCGCTCACTTACGAGGACCTTACGCCCTACTACGAGCGCATCGAGCAGATGATCGGAGTCTGCGGCCATGACGACGGGCTGGAGATTGTGCCTGCGGGGAAGCACTACCTGCCTCCCCTGCCCTGGCGATGCAGCGAGGTCATCCTGAAGCGCGCTTTGGACACCATGGGCATTCCGGTGATCTCCGTGCGCAAGGCGGTCTTGACCAAACCTTACGATGGCCGCCCGGCATGCCATTTCTGCGGGCATTGCATGAGCGGGTGTGATGTCTCCGCCGTCTTTTCGAGCGCCACAGCCATGATTCCCCAGGCGAAAGCCACCGGCAATCTGACTCTTCGCCAGAACGCCCTGGCGCGCGAAATCCTGGTGGATAACGAAGGCCGGGCGCGCGCGGTTTCATACTTCGATACGGTCAGCAAGCAGGAAAAAGAGGTTAAGGCGCGAATTGTGGTGCTTTGCGCCGCGACCATTGAGTCGGCGCGGCTGATGCTTAACTCGCGGTCTCCCCGACATCCCAACGGCATCGCCAATTCCAACGACGTGGTGGGCCGGTATCTGCACGGCCACCTGGGCAAAGGTTCATATTTCTACTTGAAGGAGCTCGAGGGCGCGAAGCCGTTCAACCAGGACGGAGCCACCGATCACGTCTATATTCCGCGGTACAACCACTTGGCCGGGAAGAAGGACTATGTCGGCGGTTGGCAGATCCAGGTGAATTTCGTGAGCTACATGTTTCCCTATCAGGCGTCGAAGCTGCCCGGCTACGGGCCTGCGTTCAAGGCACAAGTTCGCAGAATGCAGCCCGCACTCCTGTTCTTTGGTTCCTTCGGCAAGGTTTTGGCCCTGCCGGAAAACCGCGTGACAGTGGACCCCCATCATTTGGATGCTGACAGAATTCCTATCCCCGTGGTGCGCTTCCGCTTCGGGGAAAACGATCGGGCGATGTGGCATGACTCGGACCGGAGCCTGCTGGAAATCTCTTCGCGTCTGAAGTGCCAGGCTTTTCTCGACACCGACTCTCCCCCGGGAGGCTTCGCCAGCCACGAGGTCGGCACTGTGCGCATGGGGAAGAATCCGAAAACGTCGGTGCTCAACAGCTACTGCCAGGCTCATGAAGTGAAGAACCTGTTTGTCACCGACGGCAGTTGCTTTACGACTTCGGCCGAAAAAAATCCCACGCTCACCATCATGGCGCTTTCCCTGCGTGCCGCCGACTACATCAAGGAACAACGCCGAAAGGGCGAACTGTAACCACTGGGGTGTCTGCACCCACGAAGCGGCGACAGGAGGTTACCGCTGGAGCAGGGCGGGAGGAATGATGGATCGAAGGACCGCACTGAGGATCATCGCTCTGGGGGCGGCGACGCCGCAATTGCAACTCCTGAAAGCCGCCGCCCACAACCACGCGAACTTGAATATCGCCTGGACGCCCGGCGAATATAAGTTGCAGTTTTTCTCGGAGGCGGAGAATCAAATGTTGGATGAGTTAACGGAGCTCATCATCCCCGCCGACAGTCATTCGCCCGGCGCGCACGCCGCCAAGGTCAGCCTCTTCGCCGACTTGATGGTGGCGACCGGCGAGGAATCCGAGAAGTCGAAATGGCGCAACGGCTTGCGCATGATGGGTGAAGAAGCGGACCGGACATCTCTCGCACAGGCGCTGGCAAAAGCCGCTGAACATGAAGAGCATCCCACCACGGAACTCGAGAAGTTTTTCACCCTCCTCAAGCAGATGGCCATCAATGGCTACTACACCTCGGAAATCGGTATTCACCAGGATCTCGAATACCAAGGGAATACTTATCTGTCGGAATTTCCCGGGTGCACTCCCACACCCTGAAAGGCAGAGTATGCTTGCCGCCGTCTTAAAGGATTTCAACAACCTGGTATTGGAAGAAGTCCCCCGGCCGGAACCGGGCGAGGGCGAAGTGCTGGTGCGCATCAAGTCCTGCGGGATCTGCGCCACCGACTACAAGGCGATCAAGGGCATCCGCAAGAATGTGGAATTCCCGCTTATCCCCGGCCACGAACCGGCCGGAGTCATTGCGGCTGTCGGGGCGTTTGTCCGGAACGTGAAAGAAGGCGACGAGGTCATCGTTTCGCCCAGTGGTTTCTGCGGCGTATGCCGCAATTGCCGCCTGGGCCTAACCCATTATTGCGATCGATCTTACACCACTGGCGGCGACGGCTACGATGTCCGCCCGGGCAGTTTCGCCGAGTACACGGTGACGGGCGCGAACAACGTCTACGCCAAACCCGCCAGCCTCAGCTTCGATGCCGCGTGCCAGGGCGAGCCCGTCAGCGGAGCGTGGAAAGGACTCATCCACTACTCGCAAATCCGCGTGGGCGACGATGTCGTGGTCATTGGCACCGGCGGGATCGGCATGTATTGCCTCATGGTGGCGAAAGCCGCGGGAGCAGGCCGCCTGATCGCCGTGGACGTCAGCGACTACGCCCTCGAGACCGCAAAACGGCTGGGCGCGATGCATACGATCAATCCGAAACACGGAGACGCCAAGGCCGCTATCTACGAGATTCTTCCGGAAGGGCCGGACCTGGTGGTGGAAGCCGCTGGGCCGATTCAGGCGGTCGAGTTAATGGTCAGCCTGCTGCGCCGCGGCACGCGCTGGAACCTCTTCGGGATCACGACTCATGAGAAGCTGCAACTCGATGGCGGCTGGATGCACTTCCTGGAAGCCCGCATGGACGCCAGCTTCAGTACGAACCCCCTGGCCATGGAGAATGCCATCCGCCTCATGGCGCGGAACCTGGTGAATCCGGAGAAGGTGATCTCGCACCGCTTCCCGCTGTCGGAGATCCACAAGGCGATCGAGACCATGGGCTCCCCCGAACGGAACAAGATTATCATCAACCCTTGACGGGCCGGCCAATGATTTAGATGTCTGCCCGATGTGATATCCCGGATTCGAAACCCACCCTGGACCCCGGCTTGGCCGCGGCGGGAATTATCTTCAGCGTGCCTCTGACGCGGACCTTTTGTCAGACCGACCCGGATTCCTGTCAGATTTTTCGGCTAATGTGCCCCCTCTACGGAATTCAACCTCGACAGTCGGCCAGCCGGTGGAACACAATGCGCGCGCATAGCAGGTGATGGAAGAGGTGGCTCCTTTCCATGGAGGATGTGATGCGACGAGTTCTGGCTCTGGCCGTTCTAGCTTTCTTAGCCCTGTCCAATGGGATCTGCGCCGAGTCTGCCCCACAGGCCAACACGGTCTGGCAGATCGGCAAGTTTGATGCGTCATCCCTGGAGTTCAGCACCAAGATTGACATCCGCAGGCCCGACGTGAACCCCGTGTTCAAGGTCGGGGAAAGCAAGCCGGAGGATGCCTGGCCCTGGGTGCACCCTGGCTCTTTGAACAAGCAGGGCGGCGGGCGGGCTCACCCCTACACGGTCCGATTCAATCTCGCGGGGCCTCCCCGCGGCGTCTACCGGCTGACTGTCGCGGCCTTGCTCTTCTCGGCGCAAGTTCCAAATCTCCAGGTCGAAGTGAATGGCAAAAAGGGTTTCTTCTATTTCAATCGCAAGAAAGCCTACTACCCCGGCGAAGGCGCTGAAGGGTCACCGATTTTCGGATCCGACCAGTTGGAAATCGAGCTGCCCGCTTCATTTTTCCACGCTGGTGAAAACACCCTGGCGCTCACGGCCATGGATGACCCGCAATTGGGGGAATCCGAATCCTTCTTGACCTATGACGCTCTGCGCCTGACACAAGATCCGAGCGCAAAGGCCCGAGTCACGAGCCAAGTGGCGGTTGAGCCCACCGTCTTCTACTCTGAGAAAGACGGCCGGCTTCGGGAGCTCACGAATGTTACTGTGACCACCCCGGAGAAGATCAAGCGTGGAGAAGTCACGCTCACGGTGGGCAAGGAAACTTTCCGTTCCGCACTTTCCGCCGAGCAGGATTTTGGCCAGCAGCGTTTCCAGTTGGCCGTGCCCGAGTATGCATCGAAAACCCCAGCCGTGGTCGAGCTGCGCCTTAACGGAAAGTCGCAGCGATTGACCGCGCAGCTCGAGCCGAAGCGCAAATGGACGATTTACCTCGTACCCAGCGAGCACCTCGACATTGGCTACACGGATTACCAGCCCAAGGTCGTGGAGGTCCAGAACCGGAATATCGATGCCTTGCTGAAGGATATGCGCACGCATCCGGAGATGCGCTTCAGTCTGGACGGCGCCTGGTGCGCTCGCGATTATCTGGCCACCCGCAATGCCGAAGCACGCGCGGAGTTCCTCCAGCACGCGCGGGAGGGCCGGCTGGCCATTCCCGCCCAATACGCCTGCCTCCTGACCGGATATGCAAACCTGGAAGTCCTGCTCCGTTCTGCCACCTACGCTCACAACCTGCACCGCGAGCTGGGAATTCCCTTTGAGTACGCAAACATCACCGACATTCCCAGCTATAGCTGGTCCTATGCTTCCATCCTGAATTCCCTGGGGCTGAAATATTTTGCGGCGGCCAGCAACAACGATCGCGGTCCCATTCTGCTTTTCGGACGCTGGAATGAGAAGTCGCCATTCTGGTGGGAAGGCCCTGACGGCAAGAAAATCCTGATGGCCTACACGCGGCAGTACGCCCATCTCTGGTTTATGTGCGGGTTGCCGCCGCGCCAGGAAAGTTTTCGCGATTCCGTTCCGACCTTTTTGCAGGCGTTCCAATCTCCCGATTACAAACCCGATGCCGTGCTGATGTATGGAAGCCAGGCGGAAAACACAGATCTGGTTCCCGGCGAAGCTCCCTTCGTCAAAAACTGGAATAGCGGATACGCCTACCCGCATTTGAAGCTGGCGACCTTCCCGGATTACTTCCATTACGTGGAGGATAAGTTCGGTTCTTCGCTAGAGACCGTGAAGGGCGACGGAGGTCCGTACTGGGAAGATGGTTTGGGCACTGACGCGTGGTACGGCGCCATCGATCGCTCCAACCAGCAGCGGGCGCTGTCGGCCGAGAAGCTTTCAACCCTCGCCACCTACCTCGTTCCGACTCTGGCCGCTCCGCGCGAGTTGATCGACCGCATGTGGTCGGATCTGATTGTCTTCTCCGAGCACACCTGGACCTACTGGGGCGCCTACACGCGGCCGGAACACGAGGAGTCCGTCCGCCAGCTCGAAACCAAGGACCACAACGTCAATGACGCTCGTGAGGCCGTCAATAGCCTTGCGGAACGCTCCCTCAGTCAGCTTGCCGACCAGATCCACATTCCCGCGCCCGCCCTCCTGGTCTTCAACCCGTTAAGCTGGACGCGCAGCGCGCTGGTTGAAACTGACATCGACGAGCACCTGGTCCTCCGGGAATACCCCGACATGAAACCGGTCCCGGTCGAAATCCTGAAGCGCGGGGCGGGTTACAATCACATTCGCTTTCTGGCGGTGGACATTCCCTCCTTCGGCTATAAGTGCTACCAACTCGCACCTGACCAGAAGGCCGCGAAGCCCAGCAACGACTCCGTCGAAGGCTCCGGCAATACCATCGAGAATTCCTTCTACCGTGTGGAAGTTGATCCCGCTACAGGCCGGGTTCGCAGCGTTTTCGACAAGGAACTGAACAAGGAGCTTGTGGACTCCTCCAGCTCCTACGGGTTGAATCAGTATCTCCACGTGTCGGGAGGCGATGAAACCAGCACGCAGATTGTCTATACGCGCAAGACGCTGCCGGAAGCGAAGCTCACCATCAACCCCGCAGCGCAGGGCCGGATTGTAGAGAATCGGAAGACAGCCTACGGACGCGTTCTCATCACTGAGACGAGCGGGCCACACGCGCCGTCGATTCAGACCGAAATCATTCTCTTCGACGGCGAGAAGAAGATTGAGTTCGTGAACCATCTGCGCAAAGAACCGGTCATGAACAAGGAGGCGGTCTATTTTGCCTTTCCGTTCGCGGTCGATCGTCCCACGTTCACTTACGATCTTCAGAACGGGTGGGTGGACCCGAGCCGCGACATGCTGAAAGGCGCGGGACTGGAGTGGTTCACCATCCAGCACTGGATTCGGGTCGCGAATTCCGACGTGGCGATCGGTCTGGTGCCCGTCGATGCGCCTCTGGTGACGCTCGGCGACATCAATCGCGGCACCTGGCCGGAGAAGTTCGACCCGAAGGGTTCGAGCATTTTCTCCTACGTCATCAACAATTACTGGCACACGAATTTCCGCCGCGTGCAGGAGGGAAACTATACCTTCCGGTACGCCCTCACCAGCGGCCGCGAACTGACGCCGGAGTTGTTGGCGCGCTTCGGCCGGTCGGCGATGACCCCACTGGAGGTTAACCAGGTTATCAGCAATGACAAGTTCGGAAATCCCGAACGCCCGCTCTCACCAGCCCCGGCTCGGTTCCTGGAGGTCACGGAGACGAATGTGGTCGTGGAAAACTGGAAGAGCGCCGAAGACGGCCAGGGCACGATTGTTCGCCTGCTGGAAGTAGGCGGACGCGCCGCCGAAGCCCACCTGCTCTTCCCCCAGTTACGGATCGAAGAAGCATGGCTCGCGAATGCCTCCGAGGAGAATCGCGAAAAGCTTCCCGTTTCCGGCAACTCCGTAACGATCAGGATTCAGCCGCACGAGATCGTGACGGTGCGCCTCGTCTCCTCACGCGCTTCTGCGCAAACTGCTCAGCGTTAGGCGGAGTACCGGGAAGCGGAAAGTGCCATGCGGGAGGTAAATTCGGGAGGTCTCTGAAAAACTCGGACGCGAACGGCCCGGTCCGCCGTTTACACATGCAGCTCGGCTTTCACGCCGCCTCGCCTTGGTGTGAGTAGGCCCCGTATTTCCGGGCGACGTCGAACATGTGCAGGATGTTCTTCACTGGAATTCCGTCATGGAGCGAATGGTCGGCACTAAGGATATAACCATAACCGGGCGCCGCGATGCGCAGCGCCTCGCGCACTTCCGCCTCGATCTGCTCGGGCGTGCCAAAGGGCAGCGTCCGGGATGAATCGATATTTCCCACCAGACAAATCCTGTCGCCATACTTGTGCTTAACCGTGGCTAGATCCATGCCGGCGGTGCGCTGCACAGGATGGTAGGCTTCGATACCGATTTCCACCAGGTCATCGAGGTAATCGTAGACTCGTCCGCAGCAGTGGAGGAAGACCGGCAGATTGTTTGCCTTGATGCAGTCGATGATCTTCTTGAGCCCGGGCTTGTAAATGGCCTTGAAATGCTCGGGTCGAAGCAGCCCTTGGGCGCTGGCGCCGTAATCGTCAGCGAGGATCATCGCATCCACGCCCGCCGCAGCCATGCGGTCGATGGCCTTTACATCGAAGTCCACCGCAAGCTCAACGAGTTCCTGGAGGAACTCCGGATCGTCGTAAAGGCTCAGGCAAATGGCCTCGTAGCCGATCAAAAACCACGTGACGGTCAAAGGCCCATTCACACCGCCCACAACGGCAACCGCCTTCTCGCCCAGCGCCTTGTTCATTTCCACCGCCGTGTTGATTTCGTTCAGGCGGCCCTCAGCCATGGGGTCAGGCGGTGTATAGTGGCAGAGATCTTCGCGGGTCTTCAGCGGAAAGGCAATCGGAGCATCGATGGGCCAAGCGGCTTCGTCCTGCTGGAAGGTCGTTCCCCATTCGTCCTTATAGACGCGCTCTGAGATTTTCCGCGCGCTCCATCCCGAATAGCAGCCGTACGGAATCCAAACCCCGTCGAGTCCCATGGCCACGGTCAGGTCCACGGCGTCGCGAGCGTTGTAAGCGTTGGGAGTCCGGCCTATCAGTTCGGTGAATAGCGGTCGCTGAAAGAGAAAATCAAAAAGCGGGACTCGGTCAACTGGCTGACGTTTCAGTGCCGATAAGAAGCGGTCTTTGGGACGCATCAAGCGTTCTCCTATTTTTCAAAGCACTTCAGGAAGCATAGCACGCAGGACCGCCGCAACAATAAAAGGCATCCCGGACCTTCGAGTACCTGCGTCGATAACAATCGACTTGGATTTACGTGACTTCAAATGTGTGGACCCGCCAGGGCCTAATTTCGAAATCCAGGCGGTTCCCGGTGCGCGCAACCTCCGCAGTCTTGTGCCCAAGCAAGTTGGTTTCCGATGCCCCGTTGACAGCGAGAGCCAATTCCACCGCGGCCTTGGACTTCTTGCCTTCCACTTCGGCCACGCGGAGTTCGAAGGCAGAGCCATTTTTCTTGCGGAAAGCCAGGATCTGGGCGCTCGCGGGCGAGACGGTAATGAAGCCTTTTCGCTCCGGCAGGTTCCCCGGTTGCGGCCGACCCAGCACGGTAATGAGCTGTTGGCCGAATCCCTCCGCAGCCCGGATCCGGTCGACGTTGCTGAGGTTCCCGCGGTGCGGCATCAGTGCGTGACGATACTCACAGTAACGCGGCCAACCGTATTCGCCGGAGAAATACGACTCCCACTCCCGCATAACCAGGTTTCGGATCACACCGTCTTTTTCCCGCCGGAAGTACTGAGTCCCCGCATGCAGCACCAACATGCCTACGCCGTCACCTACCAGATCAACGAAAGTGCGCCCCTGAAAGGACGGGCGCTCCGTCGGCTCGACGCCGAGAGGAAAATCACGCACGATCGAAGAGGGCTCAAACCCCGGCGCGAAAGTGAGCCAATAGCCATTCTTGATCTCAATCGGGAAGCGCCCGTGCTCGTCAAGGGCGTCGGGCGCAGGAGGGATCTCCGAGAGGACACGACTGATAACCTCGACGTAAGGGAGACCCGCGCAAAGCGTGATGCGCGTCTCGAACTTCAGGAGAGGCCAGTTGTGGCGCGCCATGACGGTGGCGCGCAGGGGGCCTTTCTCAATCCAGCGAATTTCCGACTTCGAGACGACGCGCCAATCCACGCCCTCCGTGGTTGGCGCCGTCTTGTCAGAAGTCGCGATTTGAGCGACGGACTTCGAGCTATCGAACGACTCCGGGATCTCGAGTTCAGGCCGGCGGTACTTCATGCGGATGATTGCGCTCAGCAAGTTGTAATCCCGATTGGGTAATCCCCTGAAGATTGGGAACGGGCTTTTCTGGGAGTCCAGCATTTCCCGGCCCGTCTGTTTGTCGATCAGGCTGATGACGGCGCCGTGCTTTGGGCTGAGCTTGATCTTGAGAAATTGGTTTTCGAGTTCCAATTGCTGCTCGTCGATAGTCAAATCTGAGGCCGAGGGCTTGACGACTTCCGGAGAATGTTCCAGGTAATAGGTGTCGTATCCTACGCCGGGGACTTGATGCGCCGAAAACGCCACGTTGGCCACGATCAGGTTGCCCTGACTGTCCCTGTCACTCTTGACGATCTGGGAAAGCACGGGATGGCCCGCGCGGTCTTTCACGATAATGTCTTTGACTTTGCCTCGGATGGGATAGATTCTCCCCGTCAGAACTACATCGCTCCTTTCCCATTCGCAGGGGTTAAAAACCGTCACCGTGGATTGGCCTTGCTTACCCGTCTGGGCGCCGATGTGTTTGACGATGTGGGCCGTGGAAGCGTCGAGCACCGCCTGGCCCTGATTTTCCGCGGCCGCCAGGTGGTTGTAGCCCATCACTCCCCAAGTGAAATTGTGGTTGTCCTCGACTCGATCCAGGGGCGCCATCCGGTCGCCTTGCCAGCGGGAGTATTCGCACAACGAAACATCGTGACTCTGAGAGGCCAGGAGATGCCTCCAGGCCTTATCGAGTTCCCTTTCCTTCGATCTCGAAGCTAGAGTGGTCGCGATAGCGTCGAACCTCTCCGCCGCGGACAACAGTGCCTCAACTTTTCGATCGTAGATGCGCAACTGGTCTCCGCCCAGGCCCCACGTCAGCAGCTTGTTCCAGGCATCCATGTTGAAGTAGATCTTTTTCTTGGGGTTCGTCCCGTACTTGTCCAGATACTCCTTGAGAGTCACAAACTCTACCGGCGACTCTTCCGCAAGCTTTTGGTATTTCTCCGGCGTTTTCAGGTAAGCAGGCTGGTCGGGAGGTTCCCAGCCAAACTCTTCCCAGGTGAAGATCAAGGGCTTGCCCATCCCTTGAAGCGTCTTGAATCCTTCCGATGTCGCAAGTTCCTTCAGGTTGGGAGAGTAGCCGAACAGCGAGTTCTTCGGAGTACTGGGAATTGTCGTGCCGTCCTTCCCCTGCCAGTCAAAACAATTGACTTCGAGGTGAGGAATGCCAGCGTTTCCCCAAGTATCCACCTGGGCGAGGCTGGCGTAACGGTAGCCGGCGCCGAGCGCAATCTGCGGGATTTGGGGGTGGGTGAATTCCTCCTCCTCCAGGAAGGTCACCATTTCGTAGCCGAGGGCCTTGCGAATCGTTTCGCGGCCGTATACAAGCTGCCGGATATTCGATTCCCCACTGAACATTGTGCCCAGGGGTTGGCCATAAGTTCCACCAATCAACTCGACTTTTCCTTCCGCCAGATATTTCTTGAGCCGGGTCGCGACTTCCGGAAATTTGTCTGCCATGAACTCGTAGGCGCGCGCGTCAAGATTAATGCAGGTCTTAACGTGGGGTGCGCGGTCCGCCACTTCCATGGCATCCGTCGCGGACAAGACACAGGATTCAATGCCCAATTGCCAGCCGATTCCGATGTAGCTCCAGTGATTGCACAAGGTCACACAAAAACTCTCGGCGCTTTCCGGCCCTTTCCCGAACATGCCTCGCCGTGGGATCATGACCAGTGTCCCCGCGCCGCCCAACAAGCCCGCTTGCAGAAACTTCCTCCGTGTTGTCATTGTCCGCATGAATATGACTCCTCTCGGATGAGCGCCAAGAATGCTCCCGATCACTTATGGATATTTATTGATAGCTTCATGAATACCTATAAGATCAAATGTATCTCAACGTCGAGCAAGCCGCAGGGTTTTGATCTCCCACGGCTTGATGTGGAATCGAACCGTCTGGCCCTCGCCGACCGTCCCGAGATTGGTATCTTCCAGAATGTTGGTCTCAGTGACACGAAGGGGACGGGGAAAATGAATCGTCCCGTCGCCCTCGCGCCCGTCCGTCTCATAGAAGCGCACGATGGCGTCGGTATCGTAGAAGCCTTCCATCTGCTTCATGGCGTACAGGATCACGTGATCGCTGTCCGTCTTAATGAAGGAATAAGCTGAGGGCAAGCCGCCCGCCTTGCCTGCCCATTGTTCCTGCGGGCTGGCATGCGCGGGTTCCTGCAACGAGATCAGGGGTGAATTGAAGGCCAGAGCCTGGAATACCACTTTCCCTTCCCGCCACCCTCCTCGGTGCGGGTAGATGGAGTAACTGAAGGCGTGTCGTCCTTCGTCCGCGCGCGGGTCAGGACCCCAGGGGCCGCGTATCACCGAAAGCCGGATCACATTGTCTTTCGCGTCGTAGCCGTTGCGGCCATTGTTCAGGATTGCCACCCCGTAGTTTGCGTCGGAGATGTCAACCCATTTGCCCGTCGGCATTTCGTTGTCGGACTGGTCGCGTTCGATGGCGGCGTAGGGAATCTCTGCGCTGACTTTGCTGGACGAAACGCTGACGGGGAAAGCCGCCTTCAGGAACGTGGCGCGCTCGTACCAATCCGTCGTCATGTTGACATCAACGCGCGGCACGCCGGCCATCAGGGCAACGTCCTGCGTGAATTCGGAATTGCGGAAAGTGTGGACGATCCTGATCGCCGCACGCACGGGCCCTTGCTCGATGACCTCGACGCGAGTGGCTTGGTTGATGTCCCATTTCTTCCCCGTCAGGCCGATGTCCCACGCCGGCCCTGCATACTCGGCGGAGGTCTTCTTGGCCTGCTCGGCTGTATCCTCCAGGGCAGTCAGATAACCGCCCTGCTCACGGAGCGCCTCGCGCTTGTTCTGCTTGTCATACACTCGCGCAATGTGACCGGTCTGTGGGTCGATCTCAACCCGATAGAATTCATTTTCAACGAAGGGGCGCGGCTTTGAGCCTGCCTGCACCGAAGAATGCGGAGCCTGGTGAGTGCTCGACTCCGGGAGGAGGCGGTAGAGTTTCAGCCCCATCTGCGGGACTTGCTGCGCCACAAACGCTACCGTTGCGGTCTCCCGCGCGCCCGACTTCGCCGCCGGCTTCAGGACCTGGACCGGGATCACCTCGTTCCCATGAACCGCCACCAAGCGTGGCGGGAGGGAAAAGGCGGAGATTTCCGCAATCACGAGGTCTGTACGATCCCAGGACTGAGGGTTGTAAACGACGACCGGCAAACCATCGCCGAGGGTGTCAAGCTGCAAGCCGAGGTTCTGCAACGTGAAGTTTAACGCCCGGTGCCCGCGCTCAAAAATCTCGTCGTATTGGCGCGCCGCGTCGGCGTAGATGGGGCCAATGCCCGAGCCCGCGGCCAGATCATGCGCCTGGTTGAGTAGCGCCAGCTTCCACGCTTCCGTGATGTCACGGTTAGGATAGTAATCCCGATACCCGAAGAACACCGCAAGCTCCGACAGCTTCTCGGCGTTGAGAAGAAGCTGCTCCGATTCTCGATTGTGGAGTTTCATGTCGACCTGCGTCGTGTAGCATCCTGGAAAAACCGGATTCAACTCCTTGGCGACGACTGGAAAGTCCTGCTTCTCCACCAGCAACAGATCGAAGTAATTATCGACCTGCGTGGTCTTCACGCGCACGTCCGTGGGCGATTGATTCAGCTTCTCGATTCCGGCCACGTCGTCAGGGTTCGGGCCGCCGCCGTGGTCGCCTGCCCCGTAAAGCACCAAGATGTTCTTCACGCCGGCCCGGTCCGCGTTGCGCATGCCCAGGACGGTGGTGTGCTCGTGATCCATGGGCTGCGTGTATTCTCCGGGCGTGGTGTAACCCAGCACGCGCGTCCCATCCAATCCTTGCCACCAGATGATAGGCGGGCGGGATGGGTCGTGGGGCCGATTGAAAATATAGAACTCGACGCCAGCCTTGCGCGCAATCTGAGGCATGGAATAAGGGTGACCGAAGACGTCGGGCTGCCAGGCCACTCGCACGTAGTGGCCAAACTTTTCCTTGCTATATTTCTGGCCGTAAAGGAACTGCCGCGCCAGCGACTCGCCATCGAGAACGTTCTCGTCCATCTGCACCCATGCGGAGCTGCCCGGGATGAAGTTCCTGGTCTTCGCCTTCTGCACAATCTCCTTGAAGATGTCGGGGTAATAGCGCTCCATCATTTCGAAGACCACCGCCTGGTCCTGGGCGTAGGTGAAGTCCGGATAGCGGTCCATCAATTGGAGTTGATTGCGGAAGGTGTTGTACATGATGTCGTGGATGGATTCCTCCCACCGCCAGAGCCAGGCCATATCCATGTGGGCATACCCAACTACGTGGGCGGTGTAGTCCTTCGGCTTCGCGGGAGCCTGCGCGTGGGCCAGGGGAATGAATCCCGTCAGGATGACGAGCAGCAACAGGTGATGGCGCATAAATCCTCCTTGACGCAGAGACCGCAATTCCGCTTTGAAACGCGTGAACGGCGGAAGCATTTCAAGCCAACCCTCATCAGATTGCAAGGGCCAATTAATCCAAAGCCACCATGCCAGGCTTAATGTCGCTTGGCTAGGTTCTGGCAAGATTTCGGGCAACAAACCTCAGGAACAGACTGATCAATCCGGCCGTGAGCGTCGTTCCAAAATCGACAGAAAGCGTCGCTAACGCTTGTCGGACACGCAATGCTTGGTCAGGCCATCGGCGGTCTTGCTTGCAGGGTTGAGGTTTCTCACGGCAATTGGAGAATTGATCTCCCCTCCAGGCGCACGGTGACGATTTGGTAGGGCTTCACCGGAAAGCTGAACCCATGGGGCGAAACCGTCAAAGGCTGTTGATTCTCCTCCAGCGCGTTGCACGAAAAGGCAGCCTCAGGTTTAAGGAACGGGACCGTGACATTCACGGTGGCCGACTGCCCGGCAGCTTCAACGAAACGCAGGATTGTTCCCTTTTCATCCTCGGCGACCTTCCAGGTCAAGAGGAGCACGCCAGGTTGGTCGACCTGCAGGAAGCTGTATTGCGCCGGGGGGAGCGGCCCGCGAGCGGCGCCGGCCTTATCCTGAGGCTTGATTTCGTCTACTTCCAGCGGCGACATCTCCTCCCAACCCAGTCGGCTCAACGCTCCGGCGGAAAGATTGCGCCCGCTGGTCAAGACATAGCGGAAGCGCGTCTCGCCGCCCTGCCCGGCGGGCCAGTTCGTATCCCAATAGTTATTCATGATGTAGGAGAAGATGGTGCCCTTGCGTTCGCCGAATTCTTTCGGCCAGGCGCCGCGCACGATGTCGCCAAGCGTTACGAGGTGCGCGTCAACCGGCACAATCGCCGCGGTGACACCATCCTGGTCAGCGGCCACCCATTGCTGGACGCTGAACCATTCCAGGCCTGCTCCGCGCATCAGGTCTTTCGCCGGGTCGATAAATCCATTCTGGCTCGCGTAACGGAAGCGCGGATGT
>JAIQGA010000389.1 GCA_020072925.1 Terriglobia bacterium
AAACCCAGGCGGTCAGATAAAACGGATGCATCGCCCGAGCTCGGTTGAAGGCGCGGGCCAGCAGGCGGAAGTCGGGATCGGTCAATTTCGCGCGCCGTTTGAGCAGGCGCACGGTGATCAAGAAACATCGGCCCGAAAGGAACGGACGACGGAGCTTCGACACGGCGCTAGAATACGATGCGGCGACGAGGATTGCCAGAGAAGAGACGCGGACCGCAAGATCGGCGGTCCGCGCTACCCGCTTGATCTGAGGGAGGCCAGCGGCAAATGCGAATATCGGCTGCCTTCGTAGTACGAGCCTTTACGGTCACGAATGTACTCATGGTGGTTGTAGGTTTGTATTTCCTGTTTGACTCATTGAACGGGTTCATCCCAGAACGGTTTCCCGCCGCAGAGTTTCCCCATTTTGCTCAGGTCTATTACACAATGACCGCGATAGATCTTGCTTGCCTACTCGCCTTGCTTTTGGGAACGCCATTCCTGTGGCGCCTCGAGAGACGCGGACTCGTTATTTGCAATGCCGTGTTCGGTTTCGAGATCTTGTATCTCCTTGGCAACGCGTTCCTGGGCCTAGCGCTCGCGGAGTCGGGAGCAAAAGCCCGCCTCCTTGGCGATAGCATGGCGGCCGCCTCTGGGATCGGCAGAATGGGTACGGTACCGCAGATTGTGACCGGGTACCCCATCATTGGTTTAATCGTGCTTAACATATTCTACCGCCGGCTAAGCCGTCGGGGAAGCGGGGAGGACAAGACTCACCAACCGGCCGCGCGTTAGATTCGGTCGCGGAGATTGCGTATTTCGCTGAACTTGGCGCGCTTCTTAGGAGTAGTTCTGTGGATGATTTCTTCGCCATACTGTTCTGGCTTAACATGATATTGAGCCTTATCCTCGCGGGCCTGCTCGTGGGAACGCTGGTCAACTGGAGGTTAATTGCTCCTCGCGCCGTGTACATAACCACGTCCCTCGTGGGTTTTGCGGGGAGCGGGGGTTGGCTGTTCTGCCTGCCGAGGGCGGAGGTTGTGAACTTCAGTCACGCCTTGGCGTCAGCGCTCCTGCCAACAGTGCTGGCACTTGAGTCCGGCCTACTGGGGTACCTTGGCTTCTCCGATTTCGGCCGGTACATACCCATTGTGGTTGCTGTTTTGGAACTTGCCGCGCAGGTCCTCTTATTACTGCCCTTGGCACGCTGATAGTGCCCTGGCGCAGAGCCAAGCCACCTCGGGGCCAAACTGCTGGGGGCAGAGTTTTACTTACAACCGCTACGGCAATCTGACGGGCATCGCTTCGACCCAGTGTGGGTCGCCCACCATGAGCGCTTCCGTGAACACGAAGAATCGAGTCACGAGTCCCGGCTTCACCTACGACGGCTTCCGTGAACACGAAGAATCGAGTCACGAGTCCCGGCTTCACCTACGACGACGCCGGGAACTTGACCAGCGATGGGTCACTCACCCACACCTGGGACGCGGAGAATCGCTTAACTTCCACGAACCGGGTGACGTACACTTATGATGGCGGTGGTCGGCGGGTAAAGAAGTCGAGCGGGACCTTGTACTGGTACGGACAGGACGGCAAGGTGCTGGAGGAGACGGACCTGAGCGGCAACCAGCCGCGCGATTACATTTACGCCCTGGGGATGCTGGTGGGGCGGCAGGATGGGACTCCCGGCAATTCGACTTATACCTCGTTCATCACCGACCCGCTGGGCTCCATCCGGTACGCTTTGTCGGGCAACACGCACGCCGAGTCGGACTACTACCCGTTCGGCGGCGAGCGGGTGATCTCGAACACGCTGACCACCCCCAACAATTACAAATTCACCGGCCTGGAGCGCGACTCGGAGACCGGCCTCGACCACACGTTGTTCCGGCAGTTCTCGTCCAACTACGGCCGGTGGATTAGCCCGGACCCGTCGCCCTGCTGCACCTCTGGGCAGAATCCCCAAGACCTTAATCGCTACACATACGTCGTGAACAACCCCACATCCGAGGTTGATCCCGTAGGCCTGAGGCATTGCAGGCCATCGGACACGGATTGTGTTTCCGGCCCCGCCATGTTCGGGGAAGGACCTGTAGACGTGAAAGGCATGTCTCCCTGTCCGATGCAGTTCGGGGACCAAGCTGGCAGCGGGGGCAGCGGCTGCGACTTCTACATCTCTCCCCAAGAGGTCTTCACAACGTGCGATAGCTCGAACGACCTTCAGAGGTTTACGATCCATCCGACCAGTCCTGGATGCTACCCAGCTGTCTTTGCGTCCTGGTGCGGCGCCGTGGACTACCCGGCTCCCAACGGGTCGCATCCGGTCCGCGTCAAGTGGGCTGCCTTCTCTGCTAATGCAGGTGTCGGATACTGCACAGTGGCGTTCGATGTCGACAACCCGGGTGGCGGATTTGACCTGTCCATCTGGGTGGTTTTCGCTGGGGTCTCATTTAGGCCGGTAAAGAAGAATTTTCATGTGCCAGTGGAGTGCGAATAATGGAATTCCTCGCGACGGCTAGGCATGCACGTACATCTGCAGGAATCGGGGCCTTTCTAGTGGCATTCCTTGCCGCCTCGGGGCTCGCCCAGGAGTCACCTCGGGGACGCCAGATCGGTATCCCGGCTGTTCAAACGGAGCTTGAATTCGAAGATGGCCAAGGGTTAGGCCCTAACTGGATGGTCCAGTCCGCGTGGCTCGAGCAGGCGTTCGCCAGCACTAGACTGCGCCTGCGGGTCGAAAATGCCACAAATCATTATCTCAACGACAGCTACTTCTACGCTGAGATTCTTGACGAGCGCGGGCGAATTTGCTTCACCGCACTCTCCAGGTTGCGGCAAAATCTTGAGTTGGAGCGCGGCCCGCTGAAACCGGGTGGCGGGCGTACCCTCGAGTCGTTATCCGCAAATCTGGCCCTCGCTGCGGCCCCTCACCTGATTCGGGTCTACCCCGCCCGTAAGGGCTCGGTGGGATCAAGAGAGTTGTTTACCGCGCCGGTTCCGATACGGATTCCTGTGAAAACGTGGGCGACTGGCGTTCCGCTTCCGACTCCCGAGTGGGCGAGGCTGGAGCTCGGGCCCATGTCCGACCAGATCGACCAGCCTGTTGTCGACTTGGCTCTCATGGTGGCAGACGTGGACTCCGGTGGGCGGCTGACCGGGGGGCGTGTGCTCGGAACGCGGTCAGAGCGTGTGCGCGGTTGGCTAGAGGAGTTGGAGCCGCACCTCCTGTTTAGCCCGGCCACGCAGAATTTTGTGCCCCAACGCGGTCAGGTTCTGATCTTGGTTAGAGCTGGTCTTTTGCGTCCCTTCAAAGAGGGGGATTCTGTTTTCAATCCCGAGGAAAGCTCCTGGGTCAAGGAGTTCCTCGCCACCGTGCAGGGCAACGAAGTCCCTCCCGTCAGTGTTCTGCTCCTTAGTTCATGCAGAGAATTCCGCCCCGGAGTCGCGGACGGTAAAGCGCGCATGGAGGTTGCGATACCTGATTGCTTTCAGTACTACGCGGATGGGACGGATTGGTCGTTAGAAATTTGGAAGCCGCCTTTTCCGACATCAAGGTCTATAGGCTCCGAGACCTCCATACAGGGGCGCGGAGGCCCGTTTCGGCTGGCCCAATGAAAAGGTCCTTTTCGATGCCCTGAACCGCGTCTCCTCAGCGCAGAGCCAGGCCAACTCGGGGCCGGACTGCTGGGGGCTGGGTTTCGGTTACGACCGCTATGCCAACCTGCTCTCGGCCACGGTGACCAAGTGCACGGCGCCCATGCTGAGCATCTCGGTGAACGGCTTGAATCAGGTGACCAACCCCGGCTTCACGTACGATGCCGCGGGCAACCTGACGGCCGACGGCCTGCTCAGCTACGCCTGGAACGCCGAGAGCCGGCTCAGCTCGACGGCAAGCGTGGACTACGCTTACGATGGGGACGGCAACCGAGTGAGGAAATCGAGCGGCACGCTCTACTGGTACGGGCAGGATGGCAAGGTGCTGGAGGAGACGGACCTGACGGGCAACCAGCCTCGCGATTACATATACGCCCTCGGAATGCTCGTCGGGCGGCAGGCCGGTCCCCCCGGCAATTCGGTTTATACTTCGTACTTCACCGACCCGCTGGGTTCGATCCGGTACGTGCAGTCGGGCAACACGCACGCTGAGTCAGACTACTATCCCTTCGGGGGCGAGCGGGTGGTCTCGAACACGCTGACCACGCCCAACAACTACAAATTCACCGGCCTGGAGCGCGACTCGGAGACCGGCCTCGACCACACGCTGTTTCGGCAGTACTCCTCCAACTTTGGTCGCTGGCTCAGCCCGGACCCGGCGAGTGGGTGTAAGGCGAATCCGCAGGGCCTCGACCGGTATTCGTACGTGGTGAATAATCCCGCAAACCAGACCGATCCGTCCGGGCTTCACGGCTTCAGGATTTTTGCCCCTGCATATTTTCCGGGGGAATTCGGTGGTTACGGCGGGGGAGGTGGCTTCAACCCCGCCCACCCTTGCAGCGACATCGGGTTCTCGAATGCCAATGCGAGTTGCCAGGAGCCGGGCGTATTGCTTAATGGCGAGCCCCTCCCCCCGTTTTGGGGAAGGCGGCGGGGACCAAGCTGGCGGAGCCGCCACGACCGGCGAGTCGGCCGGCCAGCCCACAAGGTGTGACAAAGGCTGCCAAGCCGGTTGCCAAATGGGAGCGGATGTGTGCATTTTGGGATGCTCGGTTTTAGCCGAGACTGTCATCGGCTATTTTGCATGTGCCGCTGGATGTGTTGCGGCAGAGAAATTATGTGAGTGGGCGTGTGGCTGTTGATGGCGTCGGGATGCGGCTTACCGCCCTCAGGTCCGAGGCTCTGTACGCAAGGGGTCAAATGGGACCACCGCGAACGTGGACGTGAGGCATTCCTTACAACCCCATTGGCCCCTCGCCCATTTGGGTCGCGGGGGTGCGCATGTCTGGAATGTTCAGAGGCCTATTCTACTACCTAATCGCCTTCTCAGTTTGCTTCTTTGTTCCAATCTTATGGTACCTTCCCCGGATGAGGGTGCGGACATCGGAAGGGGTCCTGTACAGACTCTATTTAGTGGGGCAGTGCCTCAGTTTCATGGGTGCGTTAACTGCGGTAATTCCTATAATCGAAATCCGTCATGGGCAAGTATCGATAATTGCCTTCCTTGCTGCATTGACTGTAGGAGCAGTTTTGGGCCTTCTGACTGCCGTAAACTGGACGAGTAGATGGGATCGTGACCTCAGGGATAAATTGAGGATCGAGTCGGGAGTTCACAGAGGAGACCGCTTACTATTCTTGGCGGTTTCATTCCTCCTTATCGTGGAACTTCACGCTGAGAAGACCTTACCAATTCTGGTACCACTGCGAATTACGGCGTTCTCTTGCGCGAGCGGCTTTGCTCTCTTATTCGGTACCCTGACCTGGCTATGGGCTGTCAGGAAGGAGCGCCTGACCAGACGAGTCGTTGAGATTCTTCTGCGCAAGATGTAGCATGCAGCAGGCCGGCTGGCGCCCCCGAGGTCGGGGGTCTGTGATTTCACGCTGAATCGCGTGTGATGGGCGCAGAGCCAGGCCAATTCGGGGCCGAACTGCTGGGGGCAGAGTTTTACCTATGACCGCTACGGCGGGTGGCGCAGACATTGATTTGTAATGTCTGTGACAGATACGCGGGTAGCGCAGACCGCCGTTTTTGCGGTCTGCGGCTCTTCTGTTGGGCGGGGGCGGGCAATTCCGGTGGGCTCGATCAAATTCGCGTTCTGGGATCGGAGGGCATTCTGACTCGGTCGATGATTAAACCGCAGCGCG
>JAIQGA010000390.1 GCA_020072925.1 Terriglobia bacterium
CCCCTGCACTAGCTATTACTCGAATCCCGCCGAGGAGTATACCGACGAATGGGGCATCGGCTGGAAATGGTTCAAGAACGCGGTGGGCAGCTCTTACACGGAAATGGTTCGTCACCCTCTCGCCGACCTGGTCGACCCCGCGGATTTTTCCATGCCCGATTTCGCGCGCGAAGACCGTTACGCCGGCGCGTGCCGTCTGCTGGCCGAATACGGACAAGAGTACGGCATCATGGGCGGAGTGGCCTGCACGCTTTTCGAACTCGCGTGGTATTTGCGGGGCATGGAGCAGGTCATGACCGACCTGGTCACCAACAAGGACTTCATGAACGCATATCTGGACAAGCTCCTGACCTGGATCGACCAGGCGGGGACGCGCATGGTCGGCCTGGGTGTGGATATTGTCTGGATTGGGGATGACTTTGGGATGCAGGACCGCATGCTGATTTCGCCACAGCTTTTCCGGGAGTTTTTCAAGCCGCGCTACGCGCGGCTGTTCGAGAAGTGGAAGGCCCTCAACCCCCGGGTCAAGATCGCCTTTCACTCTGATGGCAACATCTATCCAATTATTCCTGACTTCATTGAGATCGGGCTGGATATTCTCAATCCCGTTCAGCCGAAATCGATGGATCCTGCTTTGCTCAAGAAGCAGTACGGGGACCACCTCACTTTCTGGGGGACCGTCGACATTCAGGAGGTGCTGCCTTTTGGAACGCCGGACGACGTGGCCCGCGAAGTGAAGCTCCGGGTGCAAACCGTGGGGAAGGGCGGCGGGCTCATTCTGTCTCCCGCTCATAATATCCAGTCCGAGGTGCCTCTCGCCAATATCCTGGCCTTTTATGAAACGGCCAAGACCTATGGCCGGTATCCCATCGCCGATTGAGGGATTGCGCGCAGGAATGCATCCCGCGATTGCCTTCGGGCTGTGTGGTGGAACTCCCGGGTCACCCGGCCTACGTTGAGAAAGGAACGTATGGAACCGATCACGCGCCGCAGGTTCTTTGGCCAGGCAAGCTTGCTGACCGCAGTCGCGGGCTTGTCGGCCGCGCCGGAAGTCGGCCGTGCGGCGTCCGAAGAGTGGGCGGGAGGCGAGGTGGGGAATGCCGCGTTCCGCTTGACTCTCTCGCCGAGGACCGGGCTGCAGAAATCCCGCTTGTTGCATGTTCCCAGCGGGCTGATTCTTGCTGACGCGGACTACAGCTATTCCTTCGGCCGGCCCAATTTCACCGCAAGCCGGCTCGTCCAAGGCGAGGATGGCGCGACGGTGATTCTGCTGGAAGGGACAGCGATGGATGGGCTCCTGCAAGTCGTCCAGCAATATCGCATTCCTCGCGACGCGCCCTGGATCGAAGAGCGGTTGACGCTCACCGACCGCGGCCAATTTGCTCTCGATCTGCACGATGGACGATGCGGTTTTGTGCTGCCGCTTCCCATGTCGCAAGGGCAAGTCGGCGGACCCTGGTCGCAGTTCGAGCTTACCGCCATCCCCTTCCGGCGCGAGCCCAACGGCCGCCGAAAGCAATACGCGGATTTTTCGCTCGGCCAGATTTTGACCGGTGCCTACGCCTCGGAGCTCTGGACGGACGATACCAGCGTGACGCCTGCTTATGCTGCGGAAGGCTGGGCGCTCACGGACGGCAAGCAGGGCTTCCTGGTCTCGAAGTACAGTCCGAAGGGCATGGAGTGGTCGCTCCTGGACCGCGTGCCACAAGCCACTGACGGGATCGGGTTGCGCTGGGGCGGGTATGGCATCTATCGCGACAATCCGGAGCAAGGAGCATGGCTCTTGCCCGGCGAGACGCACCGCTTCGGCGTGACGCGGCTGACGGCGTACTCCGGCGGCTGGACCGAGGGATATTACGCGTTTCGCGAGGAGATGAAGCAGCGCGGTCACGGCTGTCCTGCGGGCTTCAATCCGCCCGTCCACTGGAACGAGCTCTACGACAACAAACTCTACTGGCTGGCCGGTGACCAGTGGGATGATCCCGCGATGCGCAAGAAGTATTACACGCTCGCGGACATGAAAGAAGAAGCCGCCAAGGCCAAGGCGATCGGCTGCGAGGGGCTCTACATGGATCCGGGCTGGGACACCAACTTTGCCTCGAAAATCTGGGACGAAGCGCGATTGGGACCATACAAGGCATTCACGGAGATGCTCGCGCGCGATTACGGCCTCAAGTCCTCCTTGCACACGCCGCTTTCCGGCTGGTGCAATCCGAGTTCGTACCCGAGCGAGATGTATCGCCTGGACCGTTTTGGAAACCGGCTGAGCTGGGAACGGGCGCGGGGCTTTCTCGCTTCGCCGCTCTGCGGCGCTTCTCAGCAGTACATTGTGGAAACTGCGCGGCGGCTCAAGACCCTGGCGCGCGATGGCGCCGCGTATTTCATGTTTGATGGCACGATGTACCATGGCGAATGCTGGGACGCGCAGCATGGCCATTCCGTTCCGGCGCGACGCGAAGAGCACGCGCAGGCGGTCTGCCGCCTGGCGAGGATCGTCCACGAGGAGTATCCGCAGGTCCTGATCGAAATGCACGACCCCATTGTCGGCGGGCAGACGATCCGGTATGCCCCCGTTTATTACGGGCACGGGCGAGCCCCTGAAGGTGACGAAGCGGCACGGGCCGCGGGATTTGATTCGGTGTGGGCGTTCGAGCTGATGTGGATGCCCATGGAAGACCTGCTGAGCGGCCGGGCCATCGCGCTCTACTATTACAACCTTGCTTATAGCCTGCCGCTTTATATCCATATTGACTTGCGAACCGATAACCGGAACGCGCTGGTTTTCTGGTGGAACGCCTCCACGTGCCGCCACCTGGGGATCGGCGGCACCCATAAAGATCCCGCTGTGCAGGCGGCGCACCGCTAAGCCATGGCGGCTTATCGCAAGCTCGAGCCGCTTTATAAGGCTGGGACTTTCTTTGGGATTGAGGAGACGGTCCACGTGCACGTTCATCCTACGGAAGCCGTGGCGGTGATCGACTGCTTTAACCTCGAGGACCGGCCTCTTCAGAAGGACGTGGAGTTCGCGCCGCAAGCGTTCGGCCTACCCGCGGACTGCGAGTATCGTTTCGAGGGGGTTCCGTCCCGCGCGGCCTCCGGGCGCTACTTCCTGCACTTCGACGTTCCGGCCCTCGGGCATCGCCAGGCGGAGGCGCGCAGGGCTTAATTGTAGGCGCCGTATTCGCGCGCGGCTTCAATCATGGCGCGGATGTTCTCCGGCGGGGTGGTGGGCGGGATGGCGCACCCGGCATTGAGAACGAACAATCCTCCCGGTTTCCAGGTCGAAATCAGCTCGCGCGTCTTCTCCCGCACGTAGCGGGCGCTTCCCTGGGCGATGACGCCGCTCGGATCGATGTTCCCGAACAAAACGTGACGTGCTCCGGCGCTGGCCTTGGCGGCCGCGGCGTCGGTCTTGTAGTCGAGCTCAAAACCGCAGAAGTCATACTCCTCAAGGTAAGGAAGTATTTTAGTAGTATCCCCACAGATATGGATGACGGTGAAGATGCCGTCCGCGGCCAGGTCTTTGACCAGCCGCTCCTCGAACGGCCGGGCGAAGCGCTCGAACATGTGGGGCGAGACGACGTCGGGCCCGGCCAGGCTGTCGCCCAGGGAGGTGAAATGGGCGCCCGCCTTGGCCAGCGCGCGATGCACCGCCAGGTGGCTCTGGTAGCAGACCTCGAAGAGTCGCTGGATCCCCGGATGGTCGGGGTCGGCGAGCAGGTCCATCAGAAAATCCTCAATGCCGCGCACCATGCACGCCAGGTCGAAGGCCATCTGGTCGGCGTTGCCACGGATGGCCACTTCGTGGCCGACCTGCTTCGCCAGCAGGCGGACGCCCTCGAGGAGAGCAGGAATGCGCCCGTCGCGCTCCGGGTCGATAACCTTGAGCCGATCGACCTCCGTCAGGGATTTGATGGCCGGCGCAACGATGCGGCCTGGCTCGTCGGGGGCGCAGTCGGACTTGGCGCCCATCGCCTCCGCGAGCATCGTGGTGTCCGTATCGATCATGATGCAGTCATGACCGTACTTCTCGACGGCCTCGAGGTGCGTCCGCGCAATGGCCTGCGGGTCCGCGCGGTACATTTCCATGCGGATCCCTGCTTCCCTGGCCGCCAGCATGAAATTGTGAAGACAAACGGGGACGCGGTCCGGGAGCTTGCCCGCGAGTACGGCTTGCACGCGTTCGAGCGAATTCATGCGCCTTACCTCACAAGAGAATTGAAGGGCGAGGATATCACCGATTGAACCTGCCGGCCATCTTCCCTCCAAAATGCGTTTTTTCGAAGTGGGCCGTCAGGGCAAGTTGGCGGGGCGCGGCGTGACCTCGGCGCCGGGCCGGAGCTGGTCGGTCCCTCGCACGGCGACTTCATCGCCTTCCTGCAGGTTTCCGAAGACCTCGATCAGATTCCCGGAAGTCTCTCCCGTTTTCACGTCCACCCATTCGGCGCGACTGTCTCGGACGCGA
>JAIQGA010000058.1 GCA_020072925.1 Terriglobia bacterium
GGCGGAGATCGGCCTCGCCGTCATGGCCACCACGTTCACCATCCTCGCGGTGTTTGTGCCCGTGGCCTTCATGGGCGGAATCGTCGGCCGGTTCTTTTTCCAGTTTGGCATGACGGTGGGATTCGCCGTGCTGGTCTCGCTATTTGTCTCCTTCACGCTGGACCCGATGTTGTCGTCGCGCTGGTACGATCCCGCCATCGAGGCGGGCCGACGGCGGAACTGGGTGAGCCGCGGACTTGAGCGGTTCAACGCGCAATTCACGCGCCTGCATGGCGTGCTGGGCAGGGCGCTGGGGTGGTCCCTGGCGCATCGCGGCGTGGTGCTGGCCATTGCCGGATTATCAATCGTCGCGAGCTTCGTGCTGTTCGGGCGGGTGGGAAGCGCGTTTTTCCCCGATTACGATCGGGCAGAATTCCAAGTTTCTTTCAAAATGCCTCCCGGCACCACCCTGCACGAGACCACTGAGGTGGGTCGTCGCCTCTCGACGCTTTTGCGAGGCCAGCCCGGCGTGAGTTACACCTTCGTGACCATCGGCGCAGGAGGAACAACGCCGGTAAACGAGGGAGCGACGTATGTCAGGCTGCTGCCGACCCGCCAGCGCAACATCACCGACCTGCAATTGCGGCAGCGCGTGCGCGAGGAGTTGGCGCGCTGGTCCACGCTGCGCTCGAGCGTGGAGGAAGCCGAGCAGATGGGCGAGGCGCGGCCCATCCAGATCAGCGTGCGCGGCAACGACTTGGACCGCCTGAACCAGGTGTCGGCGCAAGTGCTTCAGCAGACCCGCGCGACGCGAGGCACCGCGGACATCGACTCGAGCCGCGAAGACCCGCGTCCCGAGGTGCGCGTGAAACTGGACCGCAAGGCCGCTTCGGACCTCGGGCTGGATCTGGGCACCGTGGCCTCGATGGTGCGGGGGCTCGTGGCGGGCGAAGTCGTCTCGCAGTACCAGGACGTCGATGGCGACGCCTACGACGTGCGTGTGCGACTGGAAGAAGACCAGCGCCGCTGGCGCGAGGACCTCGAGGAAATCTATCTACCCGCGCCGCGACGCGCCCTGCCTGCGCCGATCCTTCCCACCTCCATCGCCGCGCCGGGCGTGCCGCTCTCGCAGGTGGCGGCGCTCGAGGATTCCGAAGCCCCTTCGATCATCCGCCGGCGCGACCTGATGCGCGAGGTGCGCGTCATGGCTTCGACGCAGGACCGGCCCCTCGGCGACATCGTGAATGAGTTGCGCGCCCGCAACGCCCAACTCAAACTTCCGGCCGACGTGCAGCTCGAATACACCGGACAAGCCGAGGATATGCGCGAGACGTTTTATTACATTTACCGCGCGCTGATTCTGGCCATCATTTTCATTTACGCGATCCTGGCGTCGCAATTCCGCAGCTTCTTCCATCCCCTGGCGATCATGTTCTCGCTGCCGCTCTCGCTCCTGGGCGTGGCGCTGATGCTTTGGATGGCGCGCGACACGCTCAACATCATGTCCATGATCGGGGTCATCATGCTGATGGGCCTGGTCACTAAAAACGCCATCCTGCTGATCGACTACGCGAATCGGCAGCGGCGCGAAGGTGAGACCCGGACGCGCGCCCTGATTGCCGCCGCGAAAATCCGCTTGCGGCCCATCATCATGACCACGGTGGCGATGATTTTCGGCATGCTGCCGCTGGCGTTCGAGATTGGCGCCGGCTCGGAGATGCGCGCGCCCATGGCCCGCGCGGTCATCGGCGGGCTCATTACTTCCACGCTCTTGACGCTGCTGGTGGTGCCGGTGGTGTACACCTACCTGGACGACTGGGGCGCCAGGCTCCTGGCGTGGTGGCACAAAGATGCGCCCGTGCCGGTTGCGGCAGTTTCTGATGACGTCGAGGGGAGACGCAACCCCGCCTGATTGAAAGCCACGAGCCGATGGCGGCGCGATCTTCGCAGACGGCCCGGCGGGCCGTCTCTACACGTGTAGCAGCGCGCGCACGGCGCGATTCCAGCCCGCAGGCCCGATTCCACCCGCAAGACGGGCACGGGGGACGGCCAAATGAGTTTCCGCATCATAGCGGCCGCCCGGGCGCGCAACCAGGAAAGCGATATGGACGGCGCGGAGCAACGGGATATCATTGGGACTGTCTCCCAGACCCACAGCGCGCGCACGCTTGCGCCCCGCTCGCCGATACCAGGCCAGCAGCCGGCGAACCGCCGCGCCTTTGTCGTTCCGACCCAAAATATGGAAGAAGCGACTCCCACGCGTGGCAGTCAGTCCCTCCCTGCGGATTTCCCGCCGCAGCCGTATCCAAGCCTGCGGAACCGGGTCTAGAATTTGAAACGGCTCGTCGTACTCGCGCTGCATGGCGCGTCTTGCGGCACGAAGGTTCAGACCCGTGAGATTCGCCACCTCGCGAGCGGTCATCTTCGCAAAACCTCGCACGCGCACTCCCGCCCGGCGCGCGGCGCGTGCGAGCGCCCGCAGGAGCGCCCGGCGTTGAGTCCCCAAAGAAACACGCCACCAATCTCCCTCCGTGCGCCGCGCTTTCTCAATCTTGAAGGGAAAGTAAGCGGCAGGGAGATAGATTGCGCCGCCATTTTCCGCCACAAAGGGCTCGCGCCGGCGGAGGTCGCGCAAGACTGGGATGACCTCCGCGCGCGTCTTGCTTGTGACGATAACCAGGGGAATCTGCCGGTGACGCAGGAGGTCCAGAGCCGGGCGAGCTGCGTCCCACCGATACGTCGCGTGGTCAAGCAGCGTGCCGTCAAGGTCGGTGAAGACTACCCAGTCAGGACGCATAGGCGGTCGCTGGGACACCTTAGACATGCCGCATGGGATCTTCGGCTTCGGAACCCTGGCGGGGTCCAAACTGCGACTGCAAGAACTCGCGCGCCAGTTCCCGCCCGCCGAGGCCCAGGGCAATCGCCGCCGCGGTCACAAGGCCACCGAAGAGAATCGCGAAGGTAACAATGATGGTGGTGCGGCCGATTCCTACCTCATCCAGGGCCGCCACGATCGCCAGGACAATAACAAAAAACCGCGTCAGTCCTGCCAGCAAGCGTGCCGAAGATATTCCGGCATTAACGGCGGCAATCAACACACTCCGGCCCAGGAAGCGGCTCACCAGTACGCCTACCACCAACACCAGCAGTGCCGCCAGCAAGTGGGGCAGGTACAGGAAGAAGCGCTCGACCAAATTCGTAGTCCACGGGGTGCGCATGGCATTTAAGCCCGCCAGCAAGGCGGTGAGAATGATGATTCCCTGCACGATTTGCCCGGCCAGGTAAGAGCTGGAGCGCGCCAATCCAAGGCGTTCAATTTCCCGTTCAATACCCAGGCGGTCGCACAGCCGGTCGAATCGGACAAGGCGCAGGATGCGGTAAACCAGTTCCTTGGCCAGCCAGCCGACGACGAGCCCTAATAGGATCAGGATGAGCACGCCGATCAGACTGGAAAGGCTGACCAGCGCTTGCTGGCCAAGCTCGCGGAGAGGTTGCAGAATCGCCTGATACCAGAAATTTTTCATGGCGCTCTCCTCTTTTCGGCCGCCCGGAGCGGCCACTGAGTAACCAGGTACGACTTTACCTGTTCAAAGATAATGCACAGCCTCTCAATGCGGTCTTCGACCTGGGCGGCCGACTCATTCTCGGTCTGTCGCGCGAAGGATGCCACCCAGCCGAGATAGAGCGGAGTCAGCGATTTCAACAGATGCTCCCGGTCAAGCACGCGGCGGTGGTAGGCCAGCACAAAATCGTAGATGACGGCAGCCCAAGTCTCCTCGGAGATACTGAACTCTTCCGGCGGCAAGGCCGCACAATCCTGCAATGTCTTCACTCGGCTGGGCGCCATGATCTGCTGATAGATCGGCAAGAGATCGCGAATGCCTTGCTGAAATGCCGCAAGCATGCGGCCCCGGTTAATCGGGACAGGTTCCAGGCCGACCTCGAAGGGAAAGCCGAACAGGGGGGCCTCGAGAGAGCCAGAAACGCTTCGCCACACTCCCTCGTAGGTCTCGATCAGACTGAAGACCGACCCCACCACCTGCACCAGCATTTGGCTCAGGTCGGAGCCGGGATCTTTGGCGTCGTGAATCTTGGCGCCGAGATACGCCTGACAAATGTGGTAATTCTCGGCGATGGCCGTGGTGGTCATCCAGATGTCAATTCCGTAGCGCGCCACGTCGCTCGTCCACACGTCGCGGGTGAGGAGGCGTTGTGCCAAGCGACCGGAAAGGCCGAAGTCCCCGCCGATCGGTTGGCGCACGCGTCGCCCGTAAAGCGCGCGCGTGAGAGGGTAGACGATGCTGTTGGTGATTGTGCCGTCATATTTGTGACGCTTGTAGTAGGGCGCGACGTAATCAAACTCCCGGTCCAAAACCGGTCGAAGCAGCAGGTCAAACCACTCGGGGGTAATACTGCGCAAGTCGGCATCCACCACCGCGCAGGCGCGAGCCCCGACCATTTCAGCGATGCGGAAGATCGTGCGGAAAGCACTCCCCTTGCCGGGCAGGCCGTGATAGGGGGTCGTGAAGCGATGCACCGGGTGAAGCGGGTGGCTTACCAACAGGAGCGCTTGGGTATCCAGGCGACACTGCTCGACGACTTCAGGCGTTCCATCCTTCGATCCGCCGTCCGAATTAACCACCAGCGCCGGGCGGTCAGGGAAATATTTCAGCAGTCCGGCGTGCGCCGCCTGAACAACCTGCCCAATCGTGCGGGCGTTGTTGTAGCTGGGGATGCCCACGACAATGTCCGCGGCCCGAACGCGGGCGACCTTTTCCCTCACCTCTGCTTTTAAGATTTCCTCCGGCACGGTGGGCAACCTCAGGCGTTGTCGTTTTCGACGGCGTCGTTAAGCCGCGTGAAGATATCCGGCACGGCCGCGACCACCCGATTCCAGTTCGGAATGAGCGGCTGGCCCAGCGGGTCTTGCAAGTAGCTGTCGGCCGCCAAGCGCAAGCCTCGCACAAAGGCGTGGACAGCATCCTCTTCGGCATGACGGTCAAAGCGCAAGCCGTTGATCAGTGCGTCGGCGTGGTAACGCGTGATGATGTCCTCGGCAGTGCGCACATACTGGGCCTGGAGCGTTCGAAAGATCCCCTCGGTGAGCACCACGCCTTCGGCGGCGAGGGTCCGGAAGAGGGTCTTGCAGATGTCCACGGTCATCCGCATCACTCCCTTCTGGGGGTCGTCCGCGGAGAGAGTCTGATGCTTGTGCTCGTAGTTGTCGCACAGGTCGACCTGGCAGATGCGTTTGACCGAAAAGTTGCGGTAGACTTCCGCGAGCACGCCAACCTCCAGCCCCCAATCGCCCGGAATCCGGTTCATGCGCGCCATGTCAGTGTACATGCAGAACTCACCCGCCAACGGGTACCGGAAACTGTCGAGGTAGGTGATGAATCGATGTGGTCCCAGCACCCGCTCGAGGGTGCGTAACAGGGGCGTCAACAGCAGACGAGTGGCACGCCCATGCATCCGGTCCGTGACGCGCGAGTAGTAGCCCTTCGAAAAAACAAAGTCGATTCGGATGTCGGCCACGGGGTAACACAGGCGCGCCAGCATCTCCCGCGAGTAGGTCAGGATATCGCAGTCATGCAGGGCAATGACCTTCGCGCGGTTGCTGGCGAGTACGTAACCGTACGCCATCCAACACGATCGGCCTTTGCCATCCTCACCGATGGGAAGGTCGCCCGCCTTGAGTTCGTCGTAGATCTTCTTCAGGCGAGGTCCGTCATTCCAAAGCACCCGCACATGCTCGTGCAGGCCCGCCACCCGTCGGCGGGCTTCAGCGAATTCCTCCGCGTTGGCCGGGCCGAGGGTTACCACAACCTGGCTAAGATAAGGAACTCGAGCCACTTCCTCCAGGATGCGAGGCATGGCGCGGCCTTCAAACTCTGAGAAGAGGGCCGGCAAGACCAGGGCGATCGGCTGGACGCGGGTGAACTCGCAGAGGTCCTTCTCAAGCGATTCCAGGGAACGGTTGCCCAGCCGATGCAAAGTAGCGATAGGCCCACTCTGATAAAAATCCGACATCTTACGGTCTCCTGGCCCTGGACTCTTGACGTGCTATGAAATTCCCGCCCGCGCTCCTCAGTATGCGCTCGGGTAGAGCTGGAGCTCGATGAGCCGATTGTGAAAGCGGAAAAGGCGGGTCAACTCTCCGCCCGGAGAAGCGCCTGTCCGGCGGGGGTTGCCATGTAAGCCCCTGCCTTTTCCTCGACCAGCCCCGCCTGCACCATCTCCCGCGCGCCGCTGCGAATGCGATAAAGGGGCAAGCCGGATTGCCGCGCTGCTTCCTCGAGCGTGATGGGGCGAGCCAGGGCGGCGAGAATCCGTCGCCCTGACTCGCTCAGTTTTCCGCTGCCGTCGATACAGGGCATTCGATTCCTTCCCTTAAACTGTAGCGGCGGTCTATGACCGCCGGTGGTTTCTTCGCGCGGCCGGAGGTAACTTGGCTACCCGACCATAGAAGATGCCAGGGGGTGAAAGACGGCGGTCATCGACCGCCGCTACAGCGACAAATGCCGGGCTAAAGCCCGCCGCTACAGAACAATGCTACAGGCTCTTCTTGCTGAAGTACCAGTCCTTCGTTTCGAGGCCCGCGTGCATGCGCGCTTCGGCATCCTCGGTGGTCTTGGGCGGAGGGACGATGACCTTGTCTCCCGGCTGCCAATTGGCCGGCGTCGCCACGCCGTGCTTGTCGGTGGTTTGCAGAGCATCGATGAGGCGCAGGATTTCCCGCATATTGCGCCCGGTGGTCAGCGGATAGTAGATCATGGCGCGCAGGACGCCATTGGGATCGATGACGAACACGCAGCGGCTGGTCTCCGTCTTGCTCTCGCCCGGCATAATCATGCCGTAGAGGCTCGCCACTTCCTTGTTCAGGTCGGCGACGACCGGGAACGGGACTTTCACCCCGAAGTTCTGCTCAATATTGCGAACCCAGGCAATGTGCGAGAACGTGCTGTCGATGCTCAAGCCCAGCAATTCCACGTTGCGCTTCTTGAATTCGGGCGCGAGCTCGGCGAATCCGACGAACTCGGTGGTGCACACGGGCGTGAAATCCGCCGGGTGCGAGAAAAAGACAAGCCAGCTTCCCTTGAAATCTTCCAGCCGGATGGTTCCATGCGTTGTTTCGGCCTCAAACAATGGCGCAGGCTGTCCCAGGCGCGGAAGACTTTGATTGGCCTTTTCGGCTTCCATGCTTTCCCCTCCTTGGTGTGATTCGTTCAAGCGAGATTTCTCGAGTGATATTCCCTGAGGGTCATCCCACGGGCGTCGTGCCCTGCGGCAGGATTGTATTCACCTCCGGGGTGCGAAGAAAAAATTCGGGTCTCCGGTATTTTACACGCTCACTCGAAGAATTGCCGGAGAATCAGCGGGCTCGACGTCGTTCGCCGGATGGCGCGGCGGCTTTCCCTGAAAGGCCGAGGCTCACCGCGTGTCAAGGAGGTTAAGACAGAGGCTGAGGTAGCGTTTGGTATTGCCGGTGATTAGGAAGTGCTCGCGAACGTGCTCGTGTCCCTGCTCGCCGAGTTTGGCCGCCAGAGCGGGATTGGAGAGGAGGAAGCGGATCTGGTAGGCCGCGCCCTCCACCGAATGCACGAGCAGCCCCGTATGTTTGTGAATCACCTGGATGGGGATGCCACTCACCGCCGAAGCAACGACGGGTTTCTTCTTCCACAAGCCTTCCGTGACGGTCAGGCCAAAACCTTCGCGGAGGCTTTTCCGGATAATGATGGTGGAGCCGCGCGCCGGAGATAGTAGCGCGCTTGGTTCTGCTGGTCTTTGCCGACGCGAACCGTCAGGAGACTTGGGAGCGCGGCAAAAGCAGACTCATCCGTCGTGCGAGCCATGTTACGAAACAACTTTCCCCGGGGAAGCAGTCTCCGCCGCGGACTTCGGGGCCGTTTGAAGCGCAGGCTCTTTCTCCACTCGGATTTCCGCAAGCTCCGTGATGAGATCGCCAGCCCAGCGGTAAATGTTGTTCTCCCTGACCACGTGGCGAAGGCGGTGCATCCGGCCGCGCTGTTCGTCCGAGTCCATTTCCAGGCCATAACGAATAGCCTCGGCCAACTGTTCCGTATCGTAAGGGTTGATGATCAGGGCGTCGCGAAGCTCGCGGCTGGCGCCGGTGAAACAGCTCAGCAGCAAGACTCCGTGCTCGTCCTGGCGCGCCGCCACAAACTCTTTCGCCACCAAATTCATGCCGTCGTGCAGAGACGTCACCAGGCAGATATCCGCGGCCCGGTAATATTGCGCGATCTCCTTGTGGGTGTGATGCCGCTTCAGGAAGACGATGGGCCTCCAGCCCGGCGTCAGGAAGCGCCAGTTGATCCGCTCGGCCTCCGCCTCGACCTCCGCGAGAAGGTCATGGTAGCGCTTGATGTGCGTGCGGCTGGGCGCGCCGATCTGCACGAAGGTAAAGTGCCCCTGGTAGGATGGGTACTTTTCGAGCAGCCGCTCCACGCCTCGAAACCTCTCGAGGATGCCCTTCGTGTAATCCACGCGATCGACCCCAACCCCCATGAAGGTCGCCGAAATCCCCAACTCCTTGAACATCGCCGCGCGCTCCAGATACACGGACTCGCCGGGGGGTGAGCTCTGGGCAGTCTCCGGAAACTCCACGCTGATGGGAAACGGCCGCACGCGGGTCACGTGGCCGTTGAGGTTGACCGCGAAATGGTCCCAATCGACGCGCGCCTCCAGCGTGCGGTCCACCGTCTCGAGGAAATTGTTGCAGTGGGACTGGGTGTGGAAGCCCACCAGGTCGGCGCCCAGCAGGCCCTGCAGCAATTCGCGTTGCCAGGGACAGATCCCGAACGCCTCCGCATTTGGCCAGGGAATATGCCAGAAGATGGCCACGCGCGCGTCGGGGCGCTGCTCCTTGACCAGCCTGGGCAATAGCGCGAAGTGGTAGTCCTGCGCGAAGACGGTGGGGTTCTCGGAGCCGGCCATTTCCTGGACGATGGCATCCGAGAACTTCTGGTTCACAGCCTGGTAGTATCCCCAGTCGCTCGCGCGGAAGGTGGGACGTGTATGGGCAATGTGGCAAAGCGGCCAGAGCCCTTCGTTTGCGAAACCGAAGTAATAGCCCTCTTCCTCCTTCTTTCCCAGCCAGACACGGCGCAGGGTATAGGTGGGTTCTTCGGGCGGCACGCGCAGGCGGTCGTGTTCATCCACCGTGTCGCGGTCCGCATCGCCGCTGCCGTGCGCGATCCAGGTGCCCTCGCAGGCGCGGAGGATCGGCTCGAGGGCCGTCACCAGCCCGCTCGCGGGGACCTGCGCCTCGACCGACTTCCCTCGGTAAACGTGGATATAGGGCTCGCGGTTGGAGACGGCGTAGAGCGTGCTTCCCTGCAGCTTGCTGTGCACATGGACACGCAGGCGTTCCGCCGTCCACAGGGATTCCGCCGCCTCGCGCAGCCGGGCTTCCTCCACCGCCGCCGCGCGCGCCACTTCCAGGCTTTTGGCGATGCGCGTGATCTCCTGGGTCAGGGGCTGGAACAAATCCGTCTCCGGCGGCCTCGTGCGCACTCCGGCCTTCCCGGCGCGCACTTCGCGCATCCATTGCACCGTCCTGGCCACGGGCCCCACGACGCTCCAGCGAATGATGAGCAGCGTTGTCAAAGCAATGAACAGGGTTTCGACCAGAACGCGCAGGAACGTGTTCTCCCAGAGGCTGAGGTTCTGGTTTTCAATGTAGTCAGCGTTGTGGAAGATGAGCAGCGCCCCAATCACCCGCCCGTCATACACCAAGGGGCGGGCGTAAACCTGCATGCGCTTGCTCTCCAAGGTGAGGAACTGGCTCACAGGCTCGCCCCGCTGCAAAGTGAGCCGCGCCGTGGAAGTATCCGCTGCCACGAAGGGTTGCAGACCCGGCGTCATGGCGAGGGGCTTTCCCACGGCGTCGCAGACCTCCAGGCCGGCAAGATTGGTGCGGCTCCCGAAGCGCCTCACAAAAGTGTCGAGTCCTCGAGGCTCCCGCCGATAGACCAGCGCTTCAACGTTTTGTGCCAACAGGCTGTCCGCCAGGATCGAGGCCCGGCGCTCCAGCTCTTCGCGCATGGAGCGCTTCTCCTCGCGCACTTGGTAATACGCAAAAAAAGACGCGACGAGAGTGATGCCAACAAATAGCGAAACAACCAGCCGTAACGTGATTCGCACAGGTCCTTCTCCACCCTTGAACTGGTTCCAGAGAGCGATCGCCTTACGCCGGAAGAGACTGGCAATATCACGGTATCCAGGAACGGACACCTTGAAAACGATCAGGCCGATAAACATGATTGCCGAGGTTCGGTCTCAGGCGACGGGGGAGCCGCATGCGGAACAGTCGTCGTAGCGAGAAGCGGGAGATTCCGCTCGGGCGCCGCCGTCCCCCTGAGCAGCGACGCTCTCGAGCCTGGGCATTGTCCTGCCTGAAGCCGGTTCAGTTCGCGAGGCCACGCCGGGCCGGCCAGACCCGCAGGTCCTTAATCGTTGGCGGCTTCCACCGCGGAAGCCGAGAAAGCGGCCGCAGCTTCGCGCGCCTCCTCGCGAAGAATTTCGATACTTCCCTTGAAATAAGCGCCATCTTCGATCGCAATGCCCGGCGCCACCAGGTCGCCCATCACGCGCCCGGTCTTGCGGATTTCGATCCGTTCGCGGGCGGTGATGTTGCCGGTCACCGAACCTTCAATGATGACGCGTGTGGCCTGGATTTCGGCCTTGACTTGCCCGCGCGCTCCGATCGTCAGGCAATGCTCGCGGAGATTGATCGTGCCGTCAAACTGGCCTTCGACGAGCAAGTCCTCACTTCCGGTCAGATCGCCTTTCAGCACCACCGTCGAGCCCAGATTGGTGGGTCGCGACGAAGATGCCGAGCTGGATTCGAGAGGTTTGTACGCAGTTTCCTTCATGGGCGTCTCCACGGGAGGATTAGGATTAATGTGCGGAACCGATACCGGATGTGGGCTCGGCAGCGGTGCCTGCGTTTTCTTTTCCCACAACATGGCAGGCTCCTTGAGAATTGAGATTTGGTCGCGGGCCACTTCCTTGCCCCACCACTTTGAGCGCCCGCGGGCTCGAACGCGTTGAACGGACTCGCACGGATTTACGACGTACCTGGATCTCAGACTTGCGCCGATCTGTTAGATGCTAGCAACCCATCTGCCAGATACCCTGGCTCGATGCATCGAGATTTCAACGCTTTGGGCAGGAGCGTCAGCATTGCGATGCGCTAAGCCGGGCACAAATTTCTCCCCGCGGGTATATTTTCCAGAGTTGCCACAAAATCCGCCACGGGCAATTACCCGCGGATTCGTTTGCGGCAATTTCACCCTCCTGCGCCCCCGCCCACTCTGCTATCATTAACAAGTTTGACCGTAATTTCAAGCGGAGTGTCAACATGGATTTCGAAAATCGCCTGGCCCTCGTCACGGGTGGGACGGGAGCGCTGGGGAGCGCTGTGGCGCTGGACCTGCTCGAATGCGGCGCGCACACGGTGGTGACGTATCGCTCGCCCGCCGAATGGGCGGCGCTCCAAGACCGAGCCGGCGCGCACCGGGATAAATTGCTGGGATTTCGCCTCGATCTCCTCGACGCCGCGGAAGTGGACCGCTGCATCGCCGGAATCCTGACGCAGTTCCAGCGCATCGATTTCCTGGTTTGCGTGGCGGGAGGCTTCGCGGCCGGAAGAAGCTTCGAAACCGACGATGCCACCTGGGCGCGCATGTTCGACCTGAATTTCCGCTCGCTCCTCGCGCCGCTGCGGGCCGTCGTCCCGATCATGCTACGCCAGGACTTCGGCCGCATCGTCACCGTCTCGAGTGGCACAATCCTGCGCGGAGGCGGCGCCGGTGTGGCGGCCTACGCCGTCTCGAAGGGCGCGGCGCTGCAGCTCACCGAGATCCTCGCCGAGGAATTGAAGGGCCACAATGTGCGAGCGCATTGTGTTTTGCCCGGCACCATGGATACGGAGGCGAATCGCCGTGCCATGCCCGGCACCGACTTCTCCCAGTGGGTCGCGACCCGGGACGTGGCCCGGGTGATTCACTTCCTGCTCGGCGACGACGCCCGCGCCGTGCGCTCCGTCGCCGTGCCCGTGCTGGGCTAAATTGATTGCCGATGGTCGATTGAAGATTGCGGATTTTCGCTTTGCGATTTCATCGGTAACCCCCGGCCGGACCGGGGTCAATCGGCAATCAGCAATCGTCAATCGGCAATTGAACCGCGCGCGTCGCCATTGCAACTTTGGCCAAGCGCCGTTAAAATAAGTGGTTGTCCTTGATTGCAAAGGAGAAGCATGAAGCAAGGTATTCACCCCAACTATCACGACGTCACGGTGGTTTGCGCGTGCGGGAACGCGTTCAAGACTCGCTCCACGTACAAGAGCGACGTGCTGCACCTGGAAATCTGTTCCAAGTGCCATCCGTTCTTCACCGGGAAGCAGAAGTTGATGGACAGCGCGGGCCGCATCGAGCGTTTCCAGCGCAAGTACGCGGGCTTCAAGAAGGCCGAGGCTGCTCCGGCGGCCGCGAAGACGCCAACCTCGGGTTCCTAAGCAGGTTACAGGTGTCAAGTGCCAGGTTTCAGGGACTGGCAATCGCGCTGACTGACACCTGGTACCCGAAACCTCATGCCTGAAATCTACGTCACCAAGCCGCAGGTCTATATCTTCGGCCGCCAGACGGTGGTCCAGGAGGAGTTGACGCGTTTCCTCCAGGATGAGGGATTGACCTTCACCACCGACGCCGCGGCTGCGGGTGAGGTCCTCTCGGAGATCGCCGGCCGCACCTGCTACATGTCTTTCGGCAAGGGCCGCAAGACCAACCGCGAATATCTCGAGAATATTCTCACCTCGAAGCACGGCAGCGTGCTCGAGCATGCCGTGTGGTGCTTGCTCATCACCGGCGTCAGCCGCGCGCTCACGCACGAGTTGGTGCGCCACCGCGCGGGCTTCGGCTACTCGCAACTTTCCCAGCGCTACGTGGACGAGAGCGAGGCGCAATACGTTGTGCCGCCGCTCTATCAGGAAAGCCCCGAACTGCGCGCGAAGTGGCAGCAGACCATCGAGTGCCTCCGCAAAGCCTACGTCGAGCTGGCCGAGGCGACTGCGCAATACGTTCAGGAGAAACATCCGGAAATGGAGCCGCGCGACCGCCGCAAGTGGGCGCGGCAAGCGGCGCGCTCCATCCTACCCAATGCCACGGAGACGAAAATCTTCGTCACGGGCAATTCCCGCGCGTGGCGGCATTTTCTTGAGTTGCGCGGCAGCGTCCACGCCGACACCGAAATCCGCCTGCTCGCCGTCGAGGTTTTCCGCGCCCTCAAAAAGGAAAGCCCCAATATCTTCCAGGACCTCGAGCTCGTCGACGAACCCGACGGCATGCCCTCTGTCCGCGTCCTGCACTCCAAAGTCTAGATCCGCCGGAACGCGGATAGGTTAGCATATCGATGCGCCTGGCAAGGACAGGCGCCGCCTCGACGATCTTCAATTCTCCTGCAATCCTGGCCTCGTTGCCCCATACGAAATCGGGCAATTCATCCTTCCTCTGCTTGTACCCGTCCAGCAGGCTCGGCAGACTGCGGGCTAGGCACTTCCTCACTTCAGGGCCGCTGCCTCGCCTAAGAAGGTCCTCCATGGCCTTGTTCGAAGTGCTCTCCTTCTGAAGTGCGGAGAGCGTGCGATTCAGCACCGGAGAGCATTGCGCACCCCCCGCGGCTGGCCCTAGAACTCCCCAAAGCGGGATCGGAACGAGACTCAGACAGACTGTACACCAATTCATGGGTCACCTCTGCGGCGGGCACTCCGCCATCGCAGCATGTTATCCATGGTTCACCTGCTACCGGAGGTCATGTATTGCGAGGAACTTTGCGCACACCATCACATCCCGGCGGCCTTGCGGTATCGCGACATGTGCTGCTGGAACTCGGCATTGGCGGGGGCTAATTGGAGGGTGCGGGATTGGGTCTTGACGGCATCGGCGAACTTGCCTGACACGTAGTACGCCTCCGCCAGCGTGTCAATGAAGTTCGGCTCTTTCCACTGCGTCAGTTCCACGGCGCGCGTGGCGTGCTGGAGGGCCTCGGCGGGATTGCGGAACTGGGGATCGTCGCAGGTCGCGTAAAGCCACGCCAGGTTGTTATGCGCCACGGCGAAATCGGGTTGGAGGCTCAACGCCTGGTTGTAACGCGCAATGGCTTCCGGATACTGCTTCTGCGCCGCATAGAGGTCCGCGAGGATTTCCTGGGCCTCCGCGCTCTTCGAGTCCTTGCCCAGGGCTCTCTCGAGGTAGGGGCGCGCCTTCGCCAGATCGCCCTTCGTCTGATAGGCAAAGCCCAGGCCCAGTTGGGCTTCTTGTGAACCGGGATTGAGGCGCAGGGCTTCCTGGAACTCCCGGATGGCATCGTCAGGGCGTTTCATTTGGAGTAAGAGCTGCCCCATCAGCGCGTGCGGGCGCTCGTCCCGCGGCGCGCGCTGGGCCGCCTCCCGGAAGCGCGCCAGTGCCTGCTCCGGCTGGTGCGCGGCCTGAGCGCGCAGGCCTTCTTGAAGCAGCAGCGCCATCGAGCGCGTGCCGCGATAGTGCTCCGCCGTCGCCACCATCGCGAGCGACACAATGATGATGGGAATGGCCACGATGGCCTGTGAGGGCCGAAACCACCATCGCGCCGGCGATTCCCATAATCGCTCCCGACGCGCCCGCGGAGACGCTGGGGGACTTGGTCATGGAAAGCAGCGCTCCGCCCATTCCCATCAGCACGTAGAGGAGCGCAAAGCGCCCGGCGCCGTACACGCGTTCCAGAATGGGGCCGAGGATATAGAGCGCGTAGCTGTTCACCAGGAGGTGCATCAAGCCGATGTGCAGAAACATCGGCATGACCAGGCGCCAGTATTCCCCGTGGCGAAAATAAGGCCCATAGGCCGCGCCGAAATCCAGAAGCACATCGACGTTCTTCGAGCCTCCCTTCAGCGTCATAAGGAGGAAGATCGCGAAATTCAGCGCCAGGATGACGTATGTGACCGCGGGGAAGGGTCGGCGGATTGCGACCGAGCCCGGGGGAGTGCCAGGAATGGGAGGAGCTTGGGTGGACATAGTGGAATACTGAATCAGCGAATCATTGAGTGATATAGCGATTTAGTGATTTGGTGATTGAAAAAACCAAACTTCGTCCGCCCACCCAGCAGTTGCGGGATCGGGCCTTTGAATTGTTCAATCACTCAATCACCAAATCACTCAATCACTCAATGGTTCATAGTACTTCTCGCCCGCGCAACTGCGGCAGAGAATCCGACCATTCACGCGGCGCTCACGACCATCGTTGACACCCTCTCCGCACTGCTCGCAGGCGACGCGCGTGCGCGGGCGACCGGGCAAGTCGTGACCATCCAACTTGACGCGCACAGGCTGGACGGTGAAGAGTTCCGCGTCGTCCATCACCTTGTAGGCGGCAAGCTGCTGCCGATGCGGCTCCGCGAGCTCGGGAAACATGGTTCTGGCTTTCTCGCGCGAATCGTCGCGCGCCACCACGCGCACCGCGCGTTGCGTTTCCAGGTCCACGAAAGTGGCAGCGACTTTACCGTAGTCGAGGAACTTCAGCGAGCGTTTGCCAAGCCGGCAGCCCGTCACCAAACTCACGGCGTCCGTAGCGCAGCGGTCGATCTCGACGAAGGTCAGCAGGCGCTTGCGGTACTTCCCCGGGTCGTCGATGCCGATGGCCTTTAGCCCCAGCATCGCCATGCGAATCCCCAGCACCTGGCCGGGGCACATGTGCCCGTGACTCTCCGCCGCCAGCGCGATGTATTCTTCGAGGGATTTCATCATCCCTTGCCCTCAAAATTATAGCATCCCGGTGGGAGCAAGGCGCGGGAGGCGTCATCCTGAGGAGCCGAAGGCAACGAAGGATCCCGGCATTTGCGTTTTTGTACGAATGCGGTGATTCATCGCGAAGTCTACCACGAGCGAAATGCCGAGATCCTTCGCTTCGCTCAGGATGACAGTCAAAGGGCTCAGAATGACAAGGCAATGCCTCATCCAGCAACCCTTAGAGCATTCCCAGGCCGCGTGGCCGGCGCGGGTCGAGGCGCTTGAGGCCGGCCCGCCACGCTTCCTCGAGCGCCGACTCGTATTCGGCAGGCGTCAGGCGGCGATTGATCTCCTTATATTCAAGACGTGAGATTTTCCCGGAGGGATAATACTGAGGCATGACATTCACGTAAGTAGTGGGTGACAGCTCCCGCGCGATCCAGCGCATCACTTCGCGCGTGCCCGCGAAGTTCCCGGGCATGACCAGGTGCCGGATCAGCAGGCCGCGCCGCGCCACGCCGTGTTCATCCAGTGTGAGGTCGCCGACCTGCCGGTACATTTCCTTTATGGTTCTGCGCGCCACCTCGGGATAGTCCGGCGCCCGCGAATACTTCCGCGCGCTCTCGGTGTCCCAGTATTTGAAATCGGGCATGTAGATATCGACTACGCCATCGAGCAGCGCCAGGCTTTCCATCGAATCGTACGCGCTGGTATTGTAAACGAGCGGGAGGCGCAAGCCGCCCTCGATTGCCGCGGGCAGCGCCTCCAGGATTTGCGGCACCACGTGCTCCGGCGTCACGAAGTTGATGTTGTGACAGCCCAGCGCCTGAAGCTCCAGCATCATGCGCGAGAGTTTGGCGGGCGGTGTGGGCGCACCGCTCACCTGCCAACTGATGTCGAAGTTCTGGCAGAAAACGCAACGGAGGTTGCACCCGGAAAAGAAAATGGTTCCCGAACCGCGCCGACCGCGCAGGCAGTTTTCCTCGCCGTGGTGAGGAAAACAACTCGAGACAATCGCGTAGCGGCCGGTCTTGCAGACCGCGAACTTATTGGCCAGCCGGTTGACGCCGCAATCGCGCGGGCACGCGGTGCAGGATTGGAGCAACTCGAGCGCCCGCTCGACGCGGCGGGCGAGCTCGCCGCTCTCGTAGGTACGCAAATATGCCGGTTCGAATTGCGTCTTCAGTGCCATCAAACAGAAATTATACGACCTGCGCAAACTCCACGCGACCACGTAGCGCGGGCGTCTCGGCCCGCAAGCGGCTAAGATGGCCGCGCTGCCGTGGGCGCACGGCCGGGACGGCCGCGCTACGGGGCGGGCGATTCGGACCCGGGCGTGTCCCAGATTTCGCGGAGAGTGTCGAGCATGCGGACCTGCGTGTCGAGCTCGCCGATGCGCGTCTCGATGTTGGCGTATTCGATGCCCGCCCGCGAACAGAACACGGAGAGAGACCCATCATCGACCGGCCGCGCGCTGTCTTCCAGGACGACATTCAGGTCGCGGCGCATCAGCGCTTCATAGGTGTCAGGATTATTCACCAGGAAAAGATCGTAAGGCGAAAGGTCGCGACGATAGTGCAACGCCTGGACGTTGTGAAAATAGCCGTGGCGCTCCACGAAGGTCTCAAAGGAAAAGCTGGCGTTGGGCTGCGTGCCATTGTTGTGTACGGCGACCACGCGCAACCCGGGCGTGCGCGGTTCCGCGATCAGCCGGCGGAGCGCCTGGCCGAACTGTTCCACTTCGTCAACCACCTTCTGACGATTGCGCCGGTTCAGCCGTTTGAAGCGCGAATTCAGCCAAACAAGATTCTGTTCGACGCCCGCTCGGCTGAAGACGCGATTGGGGTCAAAAAGATATTTCCGCCTGCCCAGCCGGAAACTCACCCAGCGTTGGCCGGGATTGACCAGTTCGAGCGCGCATCCTTCGTAGTGCTGCAAGTGCTGCCGCAGGGCGGCGGGCGCGGTCTCCTCGCTGCCGTGCAAAACCACGTAGTGGGTAGTGGCCTCGCCGCAGTCGCCCACCATTCGCATGGTGAAAGCGTCGCGGCCCACGTGCAGCCGGAAGGATTTTTCGCCCAAGGGACGACGCGGCGCAGCCTCGGCCTGCGCCTTGGCCGGCGATGTTTCTTGCGCGATTCCGGCGGCGGGTGAGGCAGAAATCAGCGAAAGAAGGAGAAGTACGGCGGGAGGCCATCCCGCCGTCCAGGAGAGGCAGGCTCGAAGCAGGTGTCGGCTCATGCGGGATCAGGGGCAGCGCTCATCGCGACCGCACATTTGCGAGGTAACCTCAGTTCCAGATTGAGCCAAAAGGGACCGTCTAATGCAGCGGGTAACGGCCGGAGTCGCGCACGGTTTCGTACATGGCCAGGACGTTCTCGACCGGGACGCGCGCCTGCACGTTGTGGGTGGTGTTGAAAATGTAGCCCCCGCCGGTCCCGAAGATTTTCAGGCGCTCCGCGACTTCCTTGCGAACTTCGTCGGGAGTTCCGAAAGGCAGCGTGCGCTGCGTATCCACGCCGCCGCCCCAGAAGGCCACGCGCTCCCCGAATTCTTTTTTCAATTCTGACGGGTTCATCCCCGCGGCCGAGCATTGCACGGGGTTGAGGATGTCGAAGCCGGCGTCGAGGAAGTCCGGGATGAGCGCGCGCACCGACCCGCAGGAATGAATGAAAGTTTTCCAGGTCGTGTTCCGGTGAATCCAGTTGTTCACCTGCATGTGGAAAGGCTTGAACAAATCGCGGTAGGCGCGCGGTGAGATGAAGGGGCCGTTCTGCGTACCGAAATCCGTGCCCGTGACAAATGCCGCCGCCGGCTTGTTTCCAACTACTTCGTGAATCTTGGCGAGATTCTTCAGCCCAATCTCGCATTGGCGCTCGAAGATTCTGTAAACGTGATCGCGGCGCATGGAGGTGCTGACGTACCACTCCTCGACATCGCGGATGCCTTTGGGGTGCTTGAGCCAGGGGGCAGGGACCAGCGCGATGTCGCCGAATCCCGTGCCGCCGAAATTCGCCAGGATGGCTTTATCCGTGCCGTCGTAGAGCCGGTCCAATTCCCGCCGCAGGTGTTCCAGGTCCGCGTCTGAAATCGGCGCGAATTCCTCCAGGTTGTCCTCGACCTTCAGGTTTGCGTCGTCGAGAGGAGGCTGGCGAATGATGGAATCGAAGTAGAACCCGCCCTTGGGCATGCGCCCGCTGGGCGGAACCGACTTGTCGCCCTCGGGATAAATCAGGATGTCGCCACGCTCATCCGGTTCGGTATTGAAGCCTTCCGGAACGAGCACGGGCGTGCCCTGGAAAGTCTGCCAGGGCTTCCATCCCTCGTTGCGAAATCCGAACAGGGTCTTGGGCATGCCAAGGCCGACCACGTCGATGCCGAGCGCGTCCATCAGGTCGGGCTTGATTTCTCCCAGCATCTGATACGGCTCCGTTACCTTGACCGGCGTTTCCGGCGGGTCAAGCCGCAGCGCCTGGCGCAAAGCATAGACCGTATCCACTTGCATGCCGGTCACCGCGCTGGCGCCAAGATCCAGCGGGATGCGGTCCGCTTCGCGGTGCTGAAGCGCCTGGTTTACACGTTGTCGTGAGGTCAACATGCATTTACTCCTAACTAGCTTCCCGGCCCGCAGGCTAGCTCCGTTCCTGTAAACCGGGGAATTCTTTGATAACAATTTCCGCCCCGCGATCGAAAGCCAACGAGCCATTCATGGCTCCCGGGCTATAGCGGGTAGCGCCCGTATTCGCGCGCGGTCTCGTACATGGCAAGAACGTTTTCGACTGGCACCAGGGCTTGAACATTGTGGACCGCATTGAAAACGAATCCCCCGCCGGCCCCGAAGGTCCGGAGGCGTTCACGGACTTCCCGGCGCACGTCCTCGACGGTGCCGAAAGGAAGCGTGCGCTGGGTATCGACACCACCGCCCCAAAAAGTAATGCGGTCCCCGAATCTTTTCTTCAGCTCGACCGGGTCCATGTCCGCCGCCGAAGTCTGGACAGGGTTGAGGATGTCAAATCCCGCAGCGATGAAGTCCTCGACCAGCGCCCACACCGACCCGCAACTATGGATGAACGTCTTCCAGGAAGTATGCTGATGCACCCAGTCATTTACCAGTCTGTGAAAAGGCAGGAACAAGTCGCGGTAGATGCGAGGAGAAACGAACGGGCCGTTCTGCGCGCCGAAGTCCGTGCCCGATAAGTAGGCCACCGTCGGGCGGTCCCCGACCACCTGGTGGATTTTTTGCAGGTTTGCGAGGTTGATTTCCGTCTGTCGTTCGAAGACTTTGTAGATGTAATCGCGTCGCGTCTTCAGGCTGATATACCACTCTTCCACATCGCGGATGCCCTTGGGCTGCCGGAGGGCCGGGCCGGGAACCCGCGCGATGTTTCCCAAAGAAAGTCCCCCCAGGTTCAGGACGATGGCCTTGTCGGTTTCTGAATAGACTTTCTCGGCCTGGCGCCGGTAATGGTCCAGTTCTTCAGCAGAGATCGGCGCGAACTCTTCCAGGTTGTCCTCGACGTGGAGCGGGCCGTCGTCCAACGGTGTCTGGCGAATGATGAGGTCAAAGTAGAATCCCCCCTTGGGCATCCGGCCGCTGGGCAGCGCGGAGCGGTCCCCCTGGGGATAGAGCAGCAGGTCGCCGTTGGGCTCCGGGACGGTGTTGAAACCGCCCGGCACCAGGGCCGGTGTGCCTCCGAAGGACGTCCACTCTTTCCACCCTTCGAGTTTGAATCCGAAGGCCGTGCCGGTGCCGAGCAACGTGACCGTGTCGATTCCCAGCGCCTCCTGAAGGTCCGGCTCGATCTCCCCGAGCATCTGAAAGGGTTCGATGAGTTTGACGGGAGTGCCCGGGGGGTCGAGGCCCAGCGCCTGGCGGAGTTTATAGACCATGTCCACGTGCATCCCGGACACGGTGGTTGCGCCGAGATCGCACGGGACGCGATCCGTCTCGCGGTGCTCAATCGCCGCTTGGACACGCTGGCGCGAGGTCAACATGGCTTTCTTCCGTTGCGAGGGCGCGGGCCAGAGTTGAGAATCCGCCGCCGTGCGCTTCAGGCGGTCGCCGCCAGCCGCCGCGCCAACTCCACCGCCGCGGGCGCATCTTTGCCGTAGCCGTCGGCGCCGATGGAATTCGCCCAGGCATCGGTGACCGGCGCGCCGCCGACCAGGATTTTGACTTTGTCGCGCAGGCCTGCGGCCTTCAGCGCCTCAATCGAGCCCTTCATGTTCACCATCGTGGTGGTGAGCAAGGCCGACAAGGCGACGACATTCGCGTTTTCATCTTTCACGGCCTGCACGATCTTTTCCGGCGCCACGTCCACGCCCAGGTCCACGATGCGGAACCCCGCGCTCTCCAGCATCATGGCGACGATGTTCTTGCCGATATCGTGCAAGTCGCCTTTCACCGTGCCGCACACCACGACGCCGGCGGCCTGCACGGCTTCGTCGCCCACGAGCAGGGGACGCAGGAGGTCGGTCGCGGCGCGGGAAGCGCGCGCGGCGATCAACACTTCGGGGATGAAGAATTCGCACTCGCGCATCCGCCGGCCGACCTCATCCATGGCAGGGATGATGGCGTTCGGAAAGAAATCGCGGGGTTTCTTGCCGCTGTCGAGACCTTTCTTGGTCAGCTCTTTGGCCAGCGCGGCCTGTCCATTGATGATGGCTTGCTGCAATTCGTCGAACACGGTCATAGGTTTCTCCCTTCAATCCCGAGCGTGAACGCTCTGGGGAAAAGTAAGTTCCTCGACGAAGACGTCCTGGAAGCGCGCGTCCTCATTGAGCGAGACGTGCTCGATGCGGCGCCGCACTTCCTGAAAAGAGCCATCCTCGCCGTCCAGGCTGAACAAAGCCAGCTTGGCCCCGAGCAGGGCCGTGTTGCCCGCCGCCTCGACTTTCTCCGAAGGAAAATCGATCAAGCCGATGCGGCGCGCGCTGGCCCGGTTAATATAATTGCCAAACGCTCCCGCCAGATAAAGCCGATGGAGCTCCGGATTACCCCATCGTTCCAGCAGAATTCTCAGGCCCGCGGCGATCGCGGCCTTGGCAAGCTGCAACTCGCGCACATCGCTCTGCGTGAGGGCCACCGGCGGAGCGAGCATCCATTGCGCGTCGCCGCCGGCCAGGCGCCCGGAGGGCTGGATCACCTCGAGTTCCAGCCCGGTGGCCACGGCATCCACCAGGCCGCTCCCGCATAACCCGCGTGGAGCAGCGTTCCCCACCACGTGGCAGTGCAGTTTACCTTCCTCGGCGGTCACCTCGGAGATCGCCCCGGTCGCGGCGCGCATGCCCATCGAAATTCGCGCGCCCTCGAAGGCGGGTCCGGCGGCCGTCGAAGCGCACAGCATTCTCTCACGATTTCCAATCACAATCTCGCCATTTGTGCCGAGATCCACGAGCCCCTGGACATTCTGGCTCTCCGCCAGTTTTGTGGCCATGATGCCTGCCAGCACGTCGCTCCCCACGAAACCGCCCAGGCAGGGCAAGAACCGCACCGGAGGGTCACCGGCGAATTTCCAACCCAACTCGCGCGCCCCAAGTCGCGCCAGCCCGGTGCGCTCGGATTCGAAGGGATAATGCGACAGGGGCGCCACGTCGAATCCGCAGAACAAGTGGTGCATCACCGTGTTGCCCACCAGAACGATGTCGGCGATTTCGGCGCAAGTGAGACTCGCCGCGAAGAGCAGTTGCTCGATGAGACCACCGATCTGCCGGCGGATCATTTCGGTCAGTTGCCGCTGCCCGCCGTCGGCGACGCCAAATTGAATCCGGCTCATCACGTCGGCGCCGAAACGCGCCTGCCCATTGAGGGCGGTGCGCACCGCCAGAACGCGGCCGGTCGAGAGATCGAGCAACTGCGCCACCAGCGTGGTGGTTCCCAGGTCCACGGCCACGCCCAGCCCCGAGCGCGGCTGAAACGCGAAGACGGTGTCGTCCACAAGGATGGCCGCGTCCCACTGGAGCAACTCGATAACCAGGTCACTCTCGACGGTGCACTGGCAGGCAAGGCGCCAGCCGGCCTCGATCTCCTCGCTCGAGAGCCTCTCGCGCTGCGCGGGGTTGATTCCGGCGGTCCCCTCCATCACGCGGACGCGGCAGCCCCGGCAGCGGCCCTGGCCGCCGCAAGGGAATTCCACGCCCTGCTCGAAGAGCACGTCGCGCAGCGGCGTCCCCGCCGCAGCCCTCAACTCGGCGTGCGTGGGGCGAAGCGTGATGCGGTATGTTTTGTTTTCAGTCAACAGACCGTGTCCTCTTCATTCTCGATGCACGCGCGGTAGGGGCACGCCATGGCGTGCCCCTACGGGCGCGGGGCGCGGTACCCGTGGTACAACTCACGCGGCGTGCTCGCGCGCGTAGCGCACCAGGGCGCGAACGTTTTCCGGAGGCGTATCGCGCGGCACCTCGCACCCCGCCCCTACAATATAACGCGGTCCGGCCTGGCGGTGGCATTCTTCGATGGCCGCATATACCGAGTCGGGCGTGCCGTTACGCAACACACGCACGGGATCGATGTTGCCCAGCAGGACTTGCTGCGGCCCCATCGCCGCGCGGCCTTCGGCGACGGGCGCGAGGAAATCCAGGTCCACGATTTCGCAGCCCAGCTGCCCCATCCCTTGCAGGATGCGTCGCGTGTCGCCGCAAATGTGCAGGCGCACGGCGGCGCCCAGCGTGTGGACTTGGTCCACCAGACGCTTCTCGTACGGCCAGACATATTCCTCATAAAAGCCCGGGCCGACGAGCGAGGCTGCGGCGTCGCCAATACCGATCACGTCCGCGCCGGCCTCGACCTGCGCGCGGGCGAAGCGCCCTTCCATCTCCACCACAAATTCGAACAGGTCGCGCACGAAAGCGGGGTCATCATAAAAATCCACCATCAGCGCGTTGATCCCGCGCAAATCGGCGCCTTCCGCCGCCGGGCCCTCGATCCAGCCTTCGACCAGCTTGTCGCCGCCTACGCGCTGCTTGAGGAGTTCGACGCCACGGACGCGGTTGTGCATGCGCCCGCCCCCCAGGGGATCGGGCGCGGCCAGCCGCGCCAGCCGGGTCTTGTCGGCGAGCAGCGCATTGGCTTCGTCGATGGCGGGAGGCTGATCGGGGTAGAACCTGACCGCGGCGCCGCAATCGGCGGCCTCGCAACCCGGGTCGGAAATTACACTGACGTAATCAAAGTCAAACTCTTCCGCCACGCGGCACTGCGCCTCGACCAGCCGGCGATAGTCGGTGGCGTAGTCGCCGTACTTGATGCCGGCGCGATCGCCGGCGAACATCATGGTGATGGGCATCGCGGGCAGGGTGTCTACCGGGCGGCCTTCGAGGTGGGCCAGGATGCGCTCGCGGGAGTTCACACGGCCTCCGCCGCGATAATGCCCTCATCGTATCGCGCCGCGATACGATGCCCGGGAGGCACGACCAGAAATTCCTGCGCGTCCCAGGCCCCGCTGACCAGGCGCTCGATCATGGCCAGGTTGCCGGCCAATTTCTCGAATTTCCAGCCGCGCTTCGCGGCCTCGTCGCGGGTGCGCTGTTCGAAACTCCCGTCGGGCTCTACACCCATCTCGATATAGGTGAACTGAGAATAGTTCTGCGTCATGGCGCCAAGTTGTTCCTGGAGGTAGCGCGCGTTGTCCTCGCCGTATTTCGCGACCAGCGCCTCATAATTCGCCCCCCAGCCGATGGCTTTCCCGATCGCTAATTGGGTCAACTCGCCGTCGCTTCCGCCGCGCTCGATCCAGCCCGTGGTTTTGAAGAAAACGCCGGGATGGGAATCGAAATACTCCAGGTAGCGCTTCGAGCTGCCTAGGAAGAGGGTGATGCAATCGTGCGCGCGCGGCACCACCAGAGGGATCTGCCGCGCGGTCAGGCCCGCGATGCCGTTGTTGCAGAGGCCGTAACCGAGCAGCACGGCTTCGTAGCGCGCGCTGTCCACGCGGTCCACGGCAGCCTGGAGCTCCGCTCGCATCTTTTCGGTCCCCACGTCGTGCAGGCCTTTGGGCAGGAATTCCACGTCCACGATATGAGGCGAGCGCGCCACCGTCGCCGAGAATTCCCGGTAGAAGATTTCGCAGCTTATAAGTTTTAAGCGCATGCCAGGTTGGGTCCTGTGGATTCGGAAAGTGTGCGCGCGAGCGCGCGGATGAACTCCGGAGTGGTGCCGCAACAGCCACCCACGAACGCCGCGCCCGCCGTCACCAGCCCGGGCGCCGCTGCGGCGAACTCCGCGGCGGTAGTCTTGTACACCGCGCGTCCGCCCTCGAACTCCGGCAAGCCCGCGTTGGGTGTGATCCAGATGGGACGGTTCGTGGCGGCGCGCATGCGCCGGCAGATGCCCACGTAGCCTTCGATGCCCTGACCGCAGTTGGCCCCGACGACGTCCGCGCCCGCGGCCGTCAGTTCGCGCGCGGCTTGCTCCGGCGTGGCGCCCATCATCGTGCGGTCTTTGTTCCGGCCCGAGTCAAAGGACATGCAGGCCACCACCGGCAGGCCCGTCGCGCGCGCCGCGGCCACGGCCAGGCGGGCCTCCGCGAGGTCGCTCATGGTCTCCACAATCAGCGCGTCGGCCCCGCTGACGGCTAGAACCCTGGCCTGCTCGAGGAAGGCGTCGCACAACTCGCCTTCGCTGACTTCTTTGGTCAGCAGCAGCTTGCCGGACGGCCCTATCAGTCCAAACACCTGCGCGCGGTCGCCGGCGGCGCGGCGGGAGATCTCCACCCCCGCGCGATTGATTTCCGCGACATCTCGGGCCAGCCCGTAGCCGGCCAGGGCCACGCGGTTGGCGCGAAACGTATTCGTCAAGATGACCCGGCTGCCCGCCTCCACGTAAGCCCGCCCGACCCCTTCGACGCGTTCGGGACGCTCCAGATTCCACGCGTCTGCGCAATCCCCCGCTGCAAGGCCCCACTTCTGAAACTCGGTTCCCCAAGCGCCGTCCACAAGGACTGGTCCGTTGGCGATAAGTTGTTGAATATTCAAGTGCATTGAGGCCTTAAGCGGCAAAACGCGCGTCAGGCGATACGGGGAGCAATCGTCGGGCCAAAAGTCCCTATTGCCGGTCTGCGCGGCATGACAACATGTCTTCTTGCATCGCGCTTGTGTTTCCTATAAAGAGTGTTTCGTTTCCGCCTGTCGCAAAGGCGTGTATATTGGTTTGCTCGAAAAAATCAAATGAAGGAAGTGAAAGATTATGAGCCTCAGCCAACTTGCTATGTCAATCAGCGAGTCGCCGACCCTGAAGCTTAACGCCCTCGCGGCGCGGCTTCGGGAAAAGGGCGAGCCGGTCATTCATCTGGGGGGCGGCGAGCCCAAGAGTAAAGCCCCCAACGACGCTATCGTCCATTGCAAGAAGCTTCTCGATACCGGAGAAGTGCGTTATACGCCGGCCGACGGGATTCCGTCGCTGAAGAAAGCCATCATCCAATACACGCAAGACCATTATCATCAGGTCGTTGAGCCCCAGAACATCGTCGTTTCCGGCGGCGCCAAACAAGCCCTCATGGTGCTGCTGCTGGCGATTCTCGACCCGCACGACGAGGTCATTTTTCCGGCGCCGTACTGGGTCAGCTATCCGGAGATGGTGAGGCTGGCCAGTGGAGCCCCCGTCGTCGTCACGCCGCAAGACGGCAGTTTCTATCCCACGGTTGGGGAAATCGAGAGCGCTGTCACGCCGCGCACGAAGGCGATTCTACTCAACAGCCCTAACAACCCCTCCGGCGCCATGTACTCGCGGGAGTTCATCGCCGGGGTTGTGGACCTTTGCGAGCAGCGCGATCTCTACCTCATCATGGACGACATCTACAACCGCCTGGTCTTCGATAACCGCACCTGTCCGCTGGTGTACGATTTCTCCAAGAAGCCTCCCGAGCAATCAAAGGTAGTGGTGATCAACGGCGTGTCGAAGATGTACGCCATGACGGGGTTCCGCATCGGCTGGGCCGTGGCGCCGCGCGCCTTGGCAAAAGCGATGGGAAATATCCAGTCGCAGCAGACCTCCGGGCCCTCTGGGCCCTCGCAGTGGGCGGCGCTGGGGGCGTTGAATGGCGACCAATCCGGCGTGGAAGAGCTGCGCTCGGCGCTCGAGGCCAACCGCGCCGTGATACTCGAGAGCCTACGCGCGCTCGACCGCGTCAAGGTGACTAAGCCGGACGGCACATTTTACTGTTTCCCCGACTTCAGCGCCTACATGGCCGACTCGCAGGAACTCGCGAATTTCCTGCTGGAGAAGGTCCGCGTGGTGACGGTGCCGGGCAAGGAATTCGGTTTTGAAGGCCACCTGCGCCTAAGCTATTGCGGCTCGGCTAAGGATGTCACGGAGGGGATTGCGCGCATCCAGTGGGCGCTCGATCCAAACGCTGGGGCCGAGCTGGCCGTGGGCAATCAAAAGCTCGTGCGCGACTGGGCGTAGGGGAGCACCTATACGGTGCTTCCGTTGCTTGTTCGCCCAGGGATGCGTAGGGGAGCACCTTTACGGTGCTCCCGCCTTGCAGCAAACGGTCCATAGGAAAGCGGGAGGGCCGTGAAGGCCCTCCCCTACCACCGCGCCCGTGGTTTCGTCGCAACGGCATGCGTAGGGGAGCACCTTTACGGTGCTCCCGCCTTGCAGCACATCGGCGCACAAAGAAGCGGGAGGGCCATAAAGGCCCTCCCCTACGAAGTCTTTCCACTTGCAACATGGGCCGAGGCTGAGTAGCCTTGGGGGCTGGCGTCGTTTCAGCTCGTCTTCGGCAACCTTTTTAGCATCATCTATCTTTCACGCCTTACAATAGGCATATGGCGCAGAGGCGTGACCGGGAACGGCGCCGGCACCCTACGCGCCCGCTGCGGTGGCATCGCTGTTCAGGGAGCGACTATGCGGAAACCCAAAGGCGTGGTCATTAACGGTGTGCGGTTTCGGCCCGGCGAGGTGGACTGGGAAGACGCGTTCAGTTCCACGCGCGAGAAGCTGCCGGACTTCGACGCCCTGCGCCGCAGCGGCGAGTACCACGGCAGCAAAATCACCTCCACCGGCCTCGTCGCCCGCGTGGGCAGATACCTCATTGTCATCACCGAAAAGGACGAAGCCCTCACTGAGTTCGATTACACCTTGATCCCGCTTCACCCCAAGATGCAGATTCGCTACCACTAGCGCCGCACTCCCGCATGGCGCACGGCGGCCTTGCAGGGTACAATCGCCAGAGTTGAGGGCACATGAAGAAACTCCGCGCGGTTCTCTTTCTGGTTCTCTATGCGACAACGCTTTCCGCCTGTCGCGGACAGGAACATTACCAGGCCAACGCCGACCGGCTCGCGGTCCTGCTGAATTGGCACGCGGGCAGCGTGGTGGCGGAAATCGGCGCGGGCGAAGGCCAGATGACGCTCGTGGCCGCAAAAGACGTGGGGCCGACGGGTCGCGTCTATACGACGGAGTTGGACGAGAAGAAGCTGGCGCACCTGAAAGAGTTGGCGGCAACAAACCCCGACCTCACGGCGCTCCAGGCCTCGCAGGACACGACGAACCTTCCTGCGGAATGCTGCGATTCCATTTTCTTGCGGCGTGTCTATCACCACTTCACGCAACCCGAAAAGCTCGACGCCAGCCTGTTGCAGGCCCTGAAGCCGGGCGGGATGCTGGCAGTGATAGATTTTCCGCCGCGCACGGGTTTGCCGGCGGTGGAGGGTGTTCCCAAGAATCGCGGCGGGCATGGCATACCGCAGAAGATTCTGATCGACGAGTTGACTGCTGCGGGTTTCGAGGTAGAAGGCATCCCGACCGACTGGCCCGACGACGATTACTGTGTTGTCTTTCGAAAGCCCGCCGCGAAGTAGATGTAGACGGGTCGACCTCCGAACCGGACGACCCCAGCGGAACATTTCAGAGTGACACTTCGTCATTGCTGCACGAGGGACTTGGGTCGAATGCCGCAGCGCAGCTTTTCGAGCGCGTGTGGCGCGCGCTCACCGACTTCCGCGCGTATCCACAATGGAACGCCTTCATGCAGCCGCTGAAGGGCGAATTGAAGGCGGGCGCGCGCTTGAAGGTCCGCGTTCACCCCTGGCCGTGGTTGGCGATTTCCTTTCACGCCCTCGTGCGGCGCGCCGAACCCGGGCACGAGTTGCGCTGGCAGGGCGTGCTGCTCCTCTCCAGCCTGTTTCGGGGCGAACATAGCTTTGTGATTGAACCGCTCGGGGAGCACCACGTGAGGTTTGTGCAGCGGGAGACCTATACGGGCCTGCTGTCGCCATTGCTGATGGCCATCCTGAAGAAACGCAACCGGCACGTGTTTGAAGAGATGAATCGCGCCCTCCGCACCCGCGCCGAACAGGTCTGATACCAATTTGACGTCATTCGTAGCGCTTCGATTCCGTAGGATTGGGTCAGCGAATGGACCTGTTATGGTTGCGGAACCAGATATCAGAACTAGCTCTGTGGCCTCTGTAGCTGGAAAAAGACTGAACACAGAGGTCACAGAGGCCCTCTGTGGCCTCTGTGTTGAGGCTTGTGAAACCTGATGGCCCGAGAGACTCCCTTTGGGGTCGTCTCCAATCGGCGCGCAGTGCTTTAGGTTTGACCGCGAACTGGCATGAGCAATCGCTCCGAAAGCAGTCGCGGGCGCTTCACTTGTCCTGCGGGGAATCTGACCTCAGACCAACGCGCGAAAGACCGCCAGCGGCGCGAGAATTCCCACCGCAAGGCCGTATCCGAGGTCCGCCCAAAAGAATCGCGCGAGGTTCAAGATATAGAGGATGGCAATCACCGGGAAACTGAGGATGGCGAGCGCGTTACCTTTTTTGGCTTCCGCGGGCGCGAGTTTCCAGATGTGCTTCATGTCGGTTGTGGAGGGAAAAGCCTGCATGCCGATCGAGAGGCCTAACCAGTAGAAGAAATAGCCGAGCGGATCGAACGCCTTGAGCTCCCAGACGGGCAGAAACGCCGCGGAGCAGAATACCAGGCAGAGCGCCGTGTTCACGAAGAAGGGGCCCATCCCGACGAAGAAGACCTTGGTGAAATCATCGCTCGCCTCGTGGAGCACGTAGCCGGCGGGGTTGCCGACCCGGAAGAAGCAAACGTCGAAGATGGCCAGTTTGAACTTGCGGCAGAAGAGAAAGTGCGCGGCTTCGTGGACGATGACGCCGGGAAAAGTGGCGATCGAGATGAGCCAGCCGGGAATGAAAAACATATCGCTACCTTGGGCCTACGGCCCTTTCTTTTCCGGGTGAAACCGCCGGTTGTATTCATCCGGGTCGATAATCTCCCGGGAGTCCAGCCGGTACCGCGTCCGCTCTTCAAATTCTTTTTCGCGCGCCAGGTCGGCGGGAGAAGATGCCGCGAGTTGACGCGCCCTGGCGAGCATTTCTTCCGAGCGGGCCCGAAACGCCGGATCGCCGGTGACGGCATATTTACAGGCGAGGGCACTTGCAACCATTCCGGCATGATCCGTGGAGTCCGGGTGAACCTGGAACGCGTGTTCGGCAATCCTCAGGAAGCTGTCATAGTCCTTGCGGTCAAAGGCTGCGGCACTTTCCGCGGTGTCGAGCTCTTCGGCCAGCAGCGTCGACTCGGGATAAAGTCGCACCACCTCGCGCATTAATCGCGCCGCCTCGTCCCATTTCTTGTCTTTGTAGAGCTTTCCCGCCTGGCTTGATTTGTTAAAGGCCTGCGACGCCCGCCGAAAAATTGTCTGCACTTCATCAGCGAGCTCGCTTTTCTCGAAGCGCCCCTCGCGGTGGCTGACCAGCACTTTCTGGGCGTTCAGGGCATCCCCGGTCAGCAGGTCGGCTTTGGCCAGGAGGAGCGCGCACTTCTCGCAATCCGGTGCGACCGCGAGCGTGGCCTTCAGGCCCGGAATCGCCTCTCGGTAACGGCGGGCGTTAATCAAGCGCTCGCTTATCACCAGATCTTTGCCTGCTTTGAAAAAGGGTTTGCCATGAACCAGGGCAACCGCCAGAAGCGCCAACAACCCGATCAGCGACAGCCGCAGCCATTGTGGGAAAGGCCGCTCGTAAAGCGCCTCGCGGCAGCGCGAGCAGAACGGCAACCCCCCGACGAGCGGCAGTTCCTGGCTGCCGTTGTCCATCTGGCACTTGTAACAGATGGTCGGGTCAAGAATGTTCACGACCTCGAGCGATTGCCGCTGGGCCTTGGCCTGCTCCACCGATTGCTGCGTGCAGCGCGGACACAGTAAATGCTCATCTACGCCCTTAAACGTATTCAGGGCGCCGGTGGCGCCGCACTGCTGGCATTTTCCTTGGAGCATTTTTGAGGGGGATTGTGCTCCCGCTCCGAGCGTTTGTAAAGCGGTTTTCTTTCGACAGGGCAGGTTGTCACTGGTGCCGCCGGACGTCGGCAAACATTCGACGCAGCAGACGAATCTGCGCGGCGTGGTACACGTCGTGGAACGCCACGCCGAAGATCATCGACACAGGAATCTTCCGCCCCTTGCCGCGGAAGAGATCGCCGAGCGCCTTGCGCAGGTCGCGGTGAGTTTGCTCGAGCAGCTGGCGATCCTGCCGCCAGGCCTTTTCGCTCGGGTCGCCGGGGCGCCGAATCCAGTTGCTGCCCTGGAGCGGAAACGACCCGCGCCGCCCACCCAGCATTCGCCGCCGCACCACGTACTTCCAATAGGCGGCGTGAACGGCGATCTCCCAGATATTGTGCCGCCCGGGGCCGGGCCGCCATGCGGCTTCTTCCACTGTGACGCCGCGCAGCGAGCCCTTCAGATTCGGTCCGTGCCAGGCCCTGCGCTCGTAGCCCTGGTCGAGGATTTCCAGCAGCAGCGCCGCTTCGGATGAATGCTCGGTTTTCATGGTCGGGTCCTTCTCGAGGATTGCATGTCGCGGAGGTTAAAGTTTGTTTGCTGGACAGTCAATGGAATTCCTGTCGCTTCATGCAGGGCGGCAAAGCGCTAAATCTCATCCTTCACCCTTTATCCTTTACACTTCACCCTTTACCCTTTTCCCCGCAGCCCGATAAGCACCTTTCTATCATCCCCGAGCCGACAGGATTTCCTTTTCGTGACCGACAGCCCAGGCAGTCAAATTGCTCCACTCGCTTTGCACAATGTGAAATAACCCGCGGAGGACAGACAAAATGCCTTTTCCCAAACCCACCCGACGTTCCTGGGCCGAGCCCTGGAAGATCAAGATGGTCGAGCCCATCCGGTTGACGACGCGTGCCGAGCGCCTGGAGCGCATCCGCGAGGCCGGCTACAACACTTTCCTCCTGCGCTCCGAGGACGTGTACATCGACCTGCTCACCGACAGCGGCACCAACGCCATGAGCGACCGCCAGTGGGCGGGCCTGATGCTCGGCGACGAAGCCTACGCGGGCAGCCGCAACTTTTATCACCTGTGGGAGAACATTAATCACTATTACGGCTACAAATATATCGTCCCCACGCATCAGGGCCGGGCCGCCGAGCATATTCTCTCCAAGGCGCTCATTCACGAAGGCGATATCATACCCGGCAATATGTATTTCACGACCACGCGCCTCCACCAGGAGCTCGCGGGGGGAACCTTCGTGGACGTCATCATCGACGAGGCGCACGACCCGCGCAACGAGCACCCCTTCAAGGGCAACGTGGATCTCCAGAAGCTCCAGCGGGTCATCGACGAGGCCGGGCCCGGCAAGATTCCCTATGTGTGCCTGGCGGGCACGGTGAACATGGCGGGCGGCCAGCCGCAGTCCATGGCCAACTTGCGCGCCGTGCGCGAGCTGTGCAATCGCTACAGCATTCCCATCGTACTGGACGCGACGCGCGCCGTCGAGAACGCCTACTTCATCCAGCAGCGCGAGCCCGGCTACGAATCGAAGAAGGTCGCGAAAATCCTTGAGGAATACTGCTCCTACACCGACACGAGCACGATGAGCGCCAAGAAGGACGCGCTGGTGAACATCGGCGGCTGGCTGGCCACGAACGATGAAGGACTTTACCAGGAGGCGCGCAACCTGGTGGTGGTCTATGAGGGTTTGCACACCTACGGCGGCCTCGCCGGACGCGACATGGAAGCCATGGCGCGCGGCATCGTCGAGAGCGTGGACGACGACCACATCCGCACGCGCGTGGGGCAGGTGGAATATCTCGGCCGCCACCTGATCGACTGGGAAATTCCCATCGTCCGGCCCATCGGCGGGCACGCAGTGTTTCTCGACGCGCGCGCCTTCTACCCGCAGATTCCCCAGACGCAATATCCCGCGCAGGCGCTGGCCGCGAACCTCTACGTCGATTCGGGTGTCCGTTCGATGGAGCGAGGCATCGTCTCCGCGGGCCGCGACCCCAAGTCACACGAGGAGCGCAAGCCGAGTCTCGAACTCGTCCGCCTGACGATTCCCCGGCGCGTCTATACCCAGGCGCACATGGACGTCGTCGCGGAGTCGGTGCTCGAGGTTTACGCGGAACGCGCACAGGCGCGCGGCCTTAAGATGACCTACGAGCCGAAGTACCTGCGCTTCTTCCAGGCGCGCTTCGATCTGGCCGATGCCGCCACCGGCGCGAAGGTGGCATGAGGGCCGGCCAGACAGCGCGGGACGGGAAAGGCGATTTCAGATTGCTGATTGTCGATTGCCGATTGACGGCAGATACGATTAGGCCCGTGGCCGGGAAGCCTGCCCGTGTGCGATATTGCTAATGTAAACGAACGCAAGAAAGTCACAAACGACCCCCTCTCCCCAGGGGAGAGGGTTGAGGTACTGGTTTCTTACCCTCTCCCTTGGGGAGAGGGCGGCCCGCAGGGCCGGGTGAGGGGTAAGTGGTCCGCAACGCACGCATGCTGTAATTTTGCTTTCGACGTTTACAATAGCCAGGAGTGCAAATAAAGCTGCTGATCACAATCTACCAGGACGAGGATGGCGTGTTCATTGCAGAATGCCCGTCCATCCCCGGTTGCGTCAGCCAAGGGAAGACCGAGGAAGATGCGGAAAGAAACGTGCGCGAGGCCATCAAGGAGTGTCTCGAAGTCAGGGCGGAAAAAGGAATGCCCCTCACCGTGACGACGCGCGAACTGAAAGTCCCCACTTAGATGCCTCCTGTCCCCACCCCATCGAAAAGCAACAGCCATGCTACGGCTTATTGTCGCGGGTAGTTATCGGCGCGAGCCGGTGGAGCGCCGCCCACTTGGGGGGTAGTGAAATACTGTGCCGGCGCTTTTTCCCATTCGACCATACTCAGCCCGGAGGGGTCGTAGAGAATCCGCCCGGCGCGGAGGGTCATGCGCGCCACGAGTTTCACGTCGCCATCCATGCGGGCATAGCCGCAATCGATGTAGCTGAAGTGCCCATGGAGCAAGTCCAGCACGGCGATGTCCGCGTCTTTCCCCACCGAGAGCGTTCCCAGCTCCTGGCGACGAATCTCGCGCGCCGGGTTCACCGTCGAGCGCCGGATGATGTCCTCGAGCGGCACGCCCATGGCCAGAAACTTCGACATCACTTCCGTCATGCTCCGGACCGTGAAGCTGCCCGTGTGCAGGTCAGTGGACATGGAATCGGGGATGAAGCCCTGCTTCACGGCGCGCACGGCGTTGCGGAACCAGAAGCTGCCCTGGCCATGGCCGGTATCGAAAATCACCCCGCGCTCCCGCGCCTCAGCCAGGATGGGATTCAGCTTTCCGTCAGGAAGAATGATCGGAAACTGCTGGGCGAAGACGTGCGTGTGAATATCGCCGGGACGTGCCTTCTTGAGGATCAGGTCGGCGTAAGGCCGCTCCGGGCGCGGCCAGAAATCAAACATCACCGGAACGTTGGCCAGCCGCCCACAAGCTTCGGCGTCGTCCACGGCCGCCCAGGGAGTATGTTCCGCGTCCCAGGGCTCGGAGGTCCAATAGTGCGCGGTCTTCACGCCCACGATGACGTCCGGGTATTTGCGGATTGTCTCCGCGCAGAGCTGCGGATTCATCTGATCGACAGTCTGCTCGAGCCCGCCATTCATGCCGTTGGCTACGATGTTCAGAAATGCCAGCACTCGGACCTTGGCGTGGTCGATGACCTCTTCCTTCTCCTGCAAGAAAGTGTCGGCCCCGGCGGTTCCGGCGTCGACAAGGGTTGTTACGCCGGCGGTGAGGGCGATGTCGGCGGGAACTCCCAGCGGCGCCTCGTGCGCGCGCGCCTCGGGAGCAAACCAATTGAGCGGCGCTCCGCCGTGACCCACGTGGAAGTGAATATCGATCAGGCCCGGCGTGACGTATAGACCCGCGACGTTCACCACCTTCCCTGCTTCCTCAGCAGGAATGCTCTTTTCGACGGCCGCGATCTTTCCCCCGGAAACCGCCACGTCCATGACGCCGTCCAGGCGGTTGGCGGGGTCGATCACATGGCCACCTTTTAGAAGCAAGTCGTAACGAGGCGCTTGCGCTCGGACGCCGAGCGGCAAGCCTAAATTAATCGCAAGGAATAACCCCATCGATGCCTTCCTCCAAATCGACAAGATAGGCCTCCTATTCGCTGCGGTCCGTTGATGTGCGGGTAGTGTAATGACTTGAACTCGAATTGTCACCTTCCTGGCGAGCGATGCCCTCGACAGCCACCTTGAAATGCCCTCGACGGTAGCATAGTCTAAGAACGCTTTCCCCGGCCCCGAAGTCTACCCGCCCCCGTGGAGTTGCTCTATGAATCGTCGTAACTTCGTCACGAGCGCTTGCCTTGGCAGCGCCAGCTTGGTTCTGGACCGTCTTGTGCCCGCCGCCCAGAAAGGCGCAGAGCGTCCGCTTCCCCCGATCAAAGTACACGCTCTATCTCAGCGTAAACCGTCGCCGCTCGGCATGCCGGGATTATTCCCCGGACGGGTCGTGGAAGTTTTCGATCCGGAGGCCATGGCGGATCATCGCGTCTCGCAGCCCGTCGTGCGCCACATGCTCGAGCGTGGAATGCTGGAGCTCACGGGAGAAAACTCCGTGCAGGCGGCATGGGCGAAATTCCTTACTCCTGCCGACGTGGTGGGAATCAAGATTAATCCCTCGGGTGTTCCGGCCTGCGGCACCTCGCCGGAGCTTATCCGGGAAGTCATTCGATCCGTGGAACAGGTTGGCGTTCCCCACCGCAACATTGTGGTGTACGACCGGTTCGACTTCCAGATCAAAACGGGCGATTACCGCAAATCGCTGCCGACGGGAATTCGAATCGTGGGCATCGAGAGCGAGTACGACCGCACCGGCCGCAGCCTCGAGGGCTACGATCGGAACGTCTACTGGGAGGCGCGGCTTTTCGATGAGTCGGAGGCGCGCTCTTACATGGCGAGCGTTGTCTCGCAGCAAGTCACCAAGATCATCAACCTGCCCACGCTGAAGGACCACTCAGCCGCGGGTGTGACCGGTTGCCTGAAGAACCTGAGCTACGGTTCATTTAACAACATGGGCCGCACTCATCAGCCACCTCACACGTTTACAGACCCGTTAATCGGGATGATGTGCGCGATGGACCCCCTGCGGTCGAAGGCGGTGCTGCACATCATGGATGGGATGAAGCAGGTGTGGCATGGCGGCCCGCTGACTCAGCTTCCGGAATTCATCGCGGAAACCAAAACGCTTTATCTGGGGACCGACCCCGTCGCCGTCGATATGATCGAGTTGGAGTCCATCGAAGCGAAACGGCGGCAAGAAGGCGCGCCTTCACTTTGGGAATGCCGCCCGGAGAGCCTTACACTGAACGAAGAAGAGTTCTACCACAACCCTCGCAAGAACCTCTTCTGCCGGCAGCCCGAACATGTCGCGGCGGCGGGCAAGCTGGGCCTGGGGATCTCCGACCGCAAACGCATCGATCTCGCGCGGATTCGCCTGGGGTGAGGTTCGTCAAGGCAGGGCGAACTGATTTGTAGCGGAATCAATCAGCGCGGAAGCAGGCGAGGCACGCTGGATGGCGACGACCCACAAAACCGACACT
>JAIQGA010000391.1 GCA_020072925.1 Terriglobia bacterium
GCTTGATCCGATCTTCGATGGATGGGTGGCTGTAGAAAATAAACTCGATGATCTTGTTCGGCGTTTTGTTGGCAAGGTTCAGGTCGGCCAGCTTCTCCATACTCGACACGAAGGCCAGTGAGTCGCCCGTAATGTCGAGCGCGTATAGATCCGCTTCCGTTTCAAGGCGTCTTGAGAAGTAATTTGCAACAGGCAAGACCAGCAAGGATAAAGTCGTCAGCGACAGCGCCAGGAGCGGAAAATTCGCGACGTCCGCAATCCCCTTCAATCCGAATGATCGTGACAGCGGTACCAGCACATGATGCGCGACGTCAAATGCAATGAACGTGAGGATCGACTGCAGCACCATGCCGTACCAGATGTGATTCTTCACGTGGTGGCACAATTCGTGCGCCATGATCACTTCAATTTCTTCGCCTGAAAAATTCTCCAGAAGCGTGTCCGACACAATAATCCGCCGGGTGTTTCCCCAGCCCACCACAGCCGCGTTCGCCTTGCGCGTTTTTTCCCCCAAGGACCATTCGAAGATCCCGCACACGTGTGTGCCGGTCCGTCTCGCCAGACGGTTCACGCGATTTTGAAGGTCCGCGTTCTCGACCGGTTTGAACTTGAAGAAAAGCGGAAAGATTAGGACCGGCGCGAGGTTCGCCAGGAGCACAAAGAAAGCGACGAACGCCACCGCAGAGATTATCCACCAGGCCTCCGGCCAGCGGCGCATCGTCCAATAGAGAAACTCGCACCCCAGCATCGCCAGTGCGCCGCCGAGCGCGAAGCCTTTCAGATGGTCTTTAACCCATCCGCCCAAAGAAAGATTGGAGAGGTTATAGCGGCGCTCCAGCCAGAAACTCTTGAGGAAATCCAACGGCAAGTCGACGGCTTGCGTGATGGCGCCGAACAGGAGAAGGTAAACCAGGAGCGCGAGGGCAGGCTGCCGAACGGTATACTCCGCCACAACACGCAGCGTAATCGTCCACCCGGTAAAGAGGAGAACGACGATCACCGCGAGGTCTGCAACGAAGCCCACGACTCCGAGCACGCGGCGAGTACGATGATAACGCTTGACGCGGGGTGAATCTTCCATCGGGGAAACCTGCAACGGGAGGGAGCGAGGCATTTCTTCGGATGCCTCCTCAGGCTGCGCGCCGGGCGATCCCGGTCATTTCCTCCAGCAGCACCTTGACCTGCTCCTGAGAGGGAGCTTCCGCGTACAGGCGCAGCAGGTTCTCGGTGCCCGAGGGCCGGACCAAGAGCCAGGCAGTATCCGCGAACCACATTTTCGCGCCGTCCAAATCCTCGATGCGGGAAACCTTCAGGCCCGCCACGCGCCGCAGCTTGTGCCGCTTTACCTCGCGTACCAGGCGCTGCCCAACCGCCTTGTCAACTTCCAGGTCCACACGCCCATAATAGTGCGGGCCGAATTCATCGCTCAATTCCTCCACCAACTCGCCAAGCGTCCGCTCTTTATCCGCCATTACCTCGGCAAGCAGCAGAGAATTCAGGATGCCGTCGCGTTCGGGCAGATGGCCTTTGATGCCGATGCCACCGCTCTCTTCGCCGCCGATGAGGACGTCGCGCGTGAGCATGAGCTTGCAGACGTATTTGAATCCGATGGGTGTCACATGGAGCGGCAGGCCGTACTTGCGCGCCAGCTTATCGATCATTTGCGTGGTCGAGAAAGTCTTCACGACTTCCCCATGCATTCCAAGGTCCTCCGCAAGGTGCTTCAGCAGAATGGAAAAGATCTTGTGAGAGTCGATGAAGGCGCCCTCGCGGTCAATGGCGCCCAGGCGGTCCGCGTCACCGTCCGTCGCGAAGCCCGCGTCGTAGTGGCCCTCGCACACGACGCGCCGCAGTTCCTCGACGTGCGGTTCAATCGGTTCTGGATTTATCCCCGGAAATAGAGGATTGAGTTCGGAGTGAATTTCCTGGTAAGGAATCGCTGCCTCTTCGAACAAGCGTGCCAGGCAACCGCGCCCGGCGCCGTACATCGGGTCGATCACGAATCGGCGGCCCGAGGATCGGATCCGCTCGAGGTGAACCAGGCTTTTCAAGCGCCCAAGGTAAGGGCTGACCAGGTCCGCGGTCTCGAGCGTCGCGGCTTTCGCCCACCGCGTGCGCGCCTTCGACCGATCCAGGCGATGGAGATGGATTTCAATCCTGCGGATGATTTCCGGAGCCGCCGAGCCTCCATAAGGCGCCTTAAACTTCACGCCATTCCAGCGATAGGGATTGTGGCTGGCAGTAATCATGATGGCGCCGGCCGTCTGTCGCGCCACGACCGCATAACTCACCGCGGGTGTGGGCGTCGGCTGGTCGGCGAGCGTCACTGGAATGCCTGCCGCCGCCACCACCTCTCCCGCCTCTCGCGCGCATTCCGCAGAAAGGAAACGTGTGTCGTAGCCGACGACCAGGCCTCGCGCGGGTTCGCTCTCTGCGCGGACGTACAGGGCGACTGCCGCTGCCACGCGGCGCACGTTCGCAAAGGTGAAGTCTTCGGCGATTACGCCGCGCCAGCCGTCCGTGCCGAATTGGATTCTGTCGAGCATCTCGACATGCAGCCGCTTCCCCTCTCCGGCCAGGCGGCCCTAGAGAAGCTCCTTCCGGCCCAGGCGTTCCAGTTCCTGGACGGTCTTGCCAACCTCCTGCGAGCGCTCGCGCGCGCAGACGAGCAGGGCATCATCCGTCTCGACGATAACCAGATTATGTACACCGACCGTCACCACAAATTTGTGCGGCGAAACGATCATGTTGCCGCTTGATGACAGGCTGAGACTCCCGCGAGGCCTCACGGTGCCGTCCTCGTCCTGTGGGCTGAGTTCGTGGACGACGGCCCAACTGCCCACGTCATTCCAGCCGATATCGGCGGCCACCGCAAACATTCCCGGGATCTTTTCCATCAGCGCGTAGTCGATGGAGATCTTCTCCAGGCGTGGGAACAGCCGACGGAACGCCCGGCGGTTGCGCGCGCCTCCGGCCGCGGCGAGTCGAGAAAGTTGGCCGGCCATTCGCGGCTGGTAGCGTGCGAAGTTCTCGAGCAGCGTCGAAGCGCGCCAGATGAACATCCCGCCGTTCCAGAGGTAGCGCCCGGACGACACGTAGCGCCGCGCGAGATCAAGCGGCGGCTTTTCCGTGAATCTTTCGACACGAAAAACCTCCTGCCCTTTCACACCTTGTTCTCGCCGCCCCAGGCGGATGTAACCGAAACCGGTGTCGGGGCGCGTCGGCTTCAAGCCCAGAACGACGGAGCGACCCTCAACGGAAGCCAGTTCGCACGCCGCGCGCAGAACGCGACGGAACTCCGCCGGCTTGCTAATAACGTGATCCGACGGCAACACCACCATCAGGCCCCGCGGATCGCGACGCGCGATCTCGTGCGCGGCCACGCCCAGTGTGGGTGCGGTATTGCGCGAGGCGGGCTCAGAGACGATTTGCGACGTGGGAATCTGCGGCAGGCAGCGGCGGACGTCGCGGCGCACCAGTTCGTTCGTATAAACGTAAGTGCGCGCAGGAGGAATGACCGATCGCAGGCGGGCCACAGTTTGTTCCAGCAATGTCCCCCGCCCGAATAATTCCAGTAACTGTTTGGGATGTTTGCGGCGGCTCAGAGGCCAGAAGCGCGTGCCACTGCCTCCCGCCATGATGACCGCATAAGCATGATCGAAAACCGGGTCTCGCGCCATGAGCGGTTTCAGTCAAACACAATCTGGTTGACGATTTCCGGCTTGACGCCGCGCTGCGCCAGGGGCCGGCGAAAATCCGTCTCGAGATCGGGAACGTAGAATTTCAGCAAGCGCGTTTTCGGCCGGGGCACGAGTCGATAGGCGCCGGCTCCGGGAGGAGTAATCCAGGTTTCTCCGGCGCGGTAATTCATCCAGCCCGCCGCGTTTTCGACTCGGCCTTCGCCTTCGAGAATAGATAATACTTCCACATGCTCCGGAGAACTTTCGAGTTGCGCGGTGTTCTGGACGGTCCACTCCTCAAGCGCAAAAAAGCGGCTGGCCAGAACGTAGCGACGCGTGCCGAAGCTCTCGCGGAATTCCATCCGGGGCAAATCCCGATGCAACGGCAGTTCCGGGCGAATCACGTCCATGCCCTTTTCCAGGTGGAGCGGCCGGGGCTTGCCGTCGAGCCCGGGCCGTCCAAAATCGTCGAGTCGATACGTGAGGTCGGAGTTCTCCTCAACCTCAAAGAGCACCAACCCCGGACCCAGCGCATGGACCGTGCCGGGCGGGACAAAAACCGCTTCGCCCGCTTCCGGCCGGAAGCGGTTTAACAACTCAGGGGACGTTCCTCGCGCGAAGGCTTCCTTCAGTTGCGCCTTGCCGACGCCGGGCCGCGGGCCCAGCAGGATTTCCCCGTCGCCGTCCGCGGAGATGATATACCACATCTCGCACTTGCCAAAATTGCCGGGATCGTGGACGCGGGCGAGCTCGGCG
>JAIQGA010000059.1 GCA_020072925.1 Terriglobia bacterium
GCGCGGCGCGTGGATCGAAACACGACCTCACCTTCGTCAGCGCCGGCCTCGGCCTGCAACACCGTTTCCTGCCACCGCCCCCGGTCGTGGCAGAGGCACCGCCGCCTCCACCTCCGCCACCGCCCCAGGGTTGGCTGCCACCGCCGTCGTCAAGTCCCGACTTAAACCTTCCCGAGTGGAAGCACTCCACTCCCCACTCGGCTCCCATTGGCGCAGGAACGCGACAATCTCCTCAAAACTCATCTGAGAGAGCTCTTGAGCAGTTTTGGGGCTCGTGGGCCCACTCCATGAACTTATCCTATGCTGAACGAAATCTTTGTTTTCGGGTTCGCCGAGTTGCTTAACCAGTGCCTCGTAAAGAGACTTCCATTGCCCTGTAAGGTAACTCTCTATCGGTAGCAATCTTTCAAGACGCCAACGATTTGAAAGTCTTGTAATGTCCGCCTCGGTCGCCGTCCTACCCAAGAACTTGCATTGTTCTGCCATCTTGCGAGTTGGGCCCATCTCGATCCAGGCATAGATTCTCTCCTGGTTTTCTGACTTCATCTTGCCGAAGTGTTCTTTCAATAGAAGTCTGTACTCGCGATGAAAGTGTGGATCGTCGTACTTCTCCGGTTTTGATAATCGATCTTCGATCATGTCGGCGACCCCCGCCGGGAACATACGAAGAACGTGCAATGCCAAGCGACTAAAGACTAGCCATCTTTGGCCTCTTTCCTCGAGTCCCTCGGCCAGCTCTGCAATTGCGGCGGGATTCACCCTTACTTGTTCCTCTGTTGCGTCCCGTACCGCCGAAACCAGCATCGACTTGAGGTCATCGTCGGTGCTTCGTCCGCGGTCTATTTCAGGCCGCCAAATGTAGGAATAGTCGTACGGGCCCTTATCGTCCTTACCGCTCCGGGACAATTCAACCGCTGTTCTGAGGAGTTCACAGAGCATCCAGAGCGCTTTTTCCCCGGTTGCTGCGACGAGGTCTGGAATGTTTTTTTCCAGCACTTGCCCATACTCCCATAAATCGAAGCGCGGCCGTGGCTGGGGGAGGGAGAGTTCCGGCATTTTTTCGCCGAATTCCCGCTCCCTTTCGAATGCCCTCGGGTCTGGCAATACTGCCAGAAGAATCCTTGCCAGGTCCAGGGCGACTCTCCCCTGCCCGCCTTTTGCAAGATGGGAAATGAGAGCTCCCAGTTTCACCGGGAGAAGCATATAAAGCGCTTCTCGACGCTCGATCCAAGCAATTTCGGTTTTCGCCCACTCGGCAGCAAGCTCTGCGGGCATCCCGAGCGTGGCTTCCACTAGATCCACATGGACAATTTCGTTGTCAGTTTCAGGAATCCCGAGAATGACCTCCAATACCAGTGCCGGGCTACCCTTGGCGACGCGGGCCAGATAACGGGACTGCGGCCAAGGAGGGAAGGCAAAGGTCCCCTTTGAAACGTCACGGACCAAGCTTGGAGGTTTGGTGAAGAAGCCCCTCGACCGAAGCGGGCTGATCCAGTTCGGATTGTCTAGTCTGTCGAAGCAGTATTGCTCCGTCGCTGGGTCTCGTAGTAGCCCCAATAGTCGCAGGGAATTTTCGTCGGAGGGACCTGAGCCGAGTACTTCGTCCACTTGGCGAAGAACTTCAAAGAACTTTGACCCGCACATGACTTTATCTCCGGTCTTTCTCTCCCTCGATATCAAAGCCACTTGCAAAGGGAGAAGGCCGCTCCTTTAGATCTCCTTCCTCAATCCATTGGAGGAGCACTTCTTCGAGGCCCCGAAAATCATCGCCTTTCTTATCGTATAGCACGGGAGTCACTTCTAGTGACCGAAATCCGTCTATAGCTGCCTCCGCTAATGCCCGCTCTTCAGATGAGGAATATTCTTTAACGTCCCACAATATGAAACGTCTGACCCTCCGGGCGGCTTCCTGCCGTCCCCGAGAGGAGATCCTCCTTCGCTGCTCAACACTTCCTCTCAATAGTGCTGCGATATTCTCCTCTTTGGGATTGAAAGCCACGAACAAGACGTTCTCATAGGTGAAAGTGTTCAGAAGGAATCCCGGCAGGAGGCTTCTTTGGTACGCCTCTTCAAATGACCTCGCGCCGAACACGAGTCTTTCCACGTCAAAGTTGTTGTCCTCTGGGTCGAAGTAGCCGTGCAGATAGTAGAGGGCCTTTGAGATTCCGGTGCTACTAAGGGGAAGATCCGGGTATATGAAGCATTTCTCGTAATGTTCACGCCGCGAGTGCTGGTGGACCCAAGGGTCGAAATTCGTCGTCAATAGAGCTTTGAATGGCAGCCGATGCAGATAAGGCAGGGCTGGCCGCAGGCGGGCGATGTGTCTTGGGAAGATCGTCCGCAGGGCACCGTTGAGGCGTTCCTTGCCGTTGTCGATACATCTGTCTACCACCTGTGCCTTCGAGAGGCCACCATTTGCATCTACGTCGCAGTTCGTTGCCAATTCATCTACAAGGACATCCCATTCACACCCGGGCGGAATTGAAATGCCTGCGCCCACGAAGGCGACGCATTGGCCGCCGTAAATAAGCGCCTTGAGGTCTGCCTCGTCCGTTGTTGACTCGGTAAGGACCATCCTTGCTAGCCAGTACCCAACTTGACCGCTCCCCCGACTATGGCTGTCAATTGTGCTGTGTCGAAGGATGATTCAGGTCGCGAATCAGTAGCTCCTCCGCGACGATCGTTCCCACTTCAGCCATGGGCAGAGGTCGATGTTTCATCTGTGCGAACACCCTGGTTCCTGTTGCGGTACAAGTTTTCGAGGTACTCATATTCTGTGCGTTAACTATTACCTCTATACACTTTTCCGGGTGATAAGGCAAGTCACAGCAGGTGACATAAGGGGATTGTAGATCTTTGCTCCCGTGAGGTTGGCGACCTGGGGACGCGTGTCCATTCACATTCGTGGAGTGTTCGCAGGCGGGTCGTGGCATAATGCTAAATTCCAGTAGGTAGTAGGTGGTAGGTAGTAGGTAGGAAAGGGAAAAGCGGAAGTAGGAAGTCGGGAGAAGAAAAGCGGGAGTCGGAAGTCGGGAGTCGCAAGAAGAAGACGAAAATCAACAATCAGCATTCGGCACTCAGCAGTCGTCAATCCAATATGGCGGAGCGCAGCCCCAACTACCGAGTGCCCGCTGCCGACGGCTGACGGCTGACCGCTAAGGAGTGAAGCTTGGTTTGTCCCATCTGTCAAAAGCGCAAGGCGAAGCGGTACTGTCCGGCGCGGGTGGAGAACATCTGCTCGGTGTGCTGCGGCACCGAGCGCGAAGTGAGCATTGATTGCCCCTCGGATTGTGCCTATCTGGTCGCCAGCCGGGAATACGACGACGAGCGGCGAGTGATCGATTGGAAAAAGGTGCCGTTTCCGGAGGTGCGAATCCCCGGGCGCTTCGCCCACGACCACGGGGAATTGGTGGCGGCGCTGACCCACACCCTTCTGCTTTTTGCGCGGGACCACCGGGCGCTGGTGGACTCCGACGCGGTGGCCGTCCTCCAGACGCTGGCCGAGACCTATCGCACGCTTTCGAGCGGGCTCTACTACGAGCGGCCTCCGGATTACGCGCTGCAGCGGGAACTTTATGAGGCGCTGAAGGCGGCGCTGGAGGAATTCAAGAAACGCGAACAGAATAAAGTCGGCGTGACCAGCACTCGGGAAAGCGAGATTCGAGACGCGCTCGTCCTGCTTACCCAGGTCGGCGCCACGCGCACCAACGGTCGCCCCAAAGGCCGCGCCTTCCTCGATTTCCTGAGATCGCATTTTCTCCCCGAAGAAATCGGCAAGCCGGAGTCGAAGATCATTCTCGCACCCTGAGGCGGGGGGGCGAGAGTCGAAAGTCAAGAGTTGAAAGTCGAAAGGTGAGAGTTGAGGGTTGAGGGCTGAGAGGTCGAGGAGCCTGGGGGTTCGCTATAGTTGACATTCTTCGCCCTCGGGCGGAAGGGGGCCGCGGCAAAACTGCCCCTGCCGGCTGAAAACCGCTTGGGCCCTGGCCATTTCGCCAGTTTGCAGCGCGTGGCCAAAAATATTTTCGGTCCTCGCAGTTCGTGTAACCCATTGAAAATAAGACCTATTGCGCGGAGAGATGGACAAAATAGACCTTCCGGATGCCCACAAAACCTCAAAATCTGCCCCAGAATTCCCCCTATATATAGGGGGGCTTTTTTCGCCGGCCTCCCTGGATGCGTGGCTGGCAGCGACAGTTTGTTCCTTATCCAGTGACAGGGGGCAGCGGCAGCCCACCCCCGCAATTTCGAGGGTAACGAGCTATCACGGAAATCAGACTCCCTGGAACACCATGAGTCAGGTGGATGAAGTTCGAGCGGCTGCGGATATCGTTCGCATCGTGGGCGACTATGTAAAGCTGCGCAAGTCGGGTGCGAACTTTGTAGGACTGTGCCCATTCCATCAGGAGAAGACGCCGTCGTTCGCGGTTCATCCCGTCAAGCAGATCTTCCACTGCTTCGGCTGCGGCGTGGGCGGCGACGTTTTCAAGTTTGTGATGCTCATTGAGAACCTCACTTTTCCGGAAGCGCTGCGACGCATCGCGGAAAAGGTCGGCATCACCTTGCCCGAGCGCGTCGCGGACGAAACCTACGACGCGAATGCGCGTGTCCGCGGCGAGCTTTTCAAGCTGCACGAGGCTGCTGCTAAATTCTTCGCGACCCAACTCTCCGGAACTTCCGAAGGCCGCACGGGGCGGGCCTATCTCGCGGACCGCGGGCTGACGGATGAAGTCGTCGGCCGCTTCCGGCTTGGTTATGCGCCCGCCGAAGGGCAGGGCCTCTTCCGGCATCTGCGCGACGCGGGCTTTGAGAAGGAGTTGCTCGAGAAAAGCGGCTTGGTCCTCTACGAGGCGCAGAGTGAGCGGCCTTATGACCGGTTTCGCCGCCGCATCATTTTCCCCATCTCCAACGAAAGCGGGAAAGTCGTGGCGTTCGGTGGACGCGCGCTAGGCGATGAGCAGCCCAAGTATCTGAATTCTCCCGAGACGCCGATCTATTCCAAGGGCCGCGTGCTGTATCACCTCGACGGCGCGGCGAGCACGATTCGCAAGCTCGATTACGCCATTCTGGTGGAAGGCTACATGGACTGCATCGCGGTGGCATCGAGCGGCATCGAAAATGTGGTGGCCTCGTGCGGCACGAGCTTGACGGAGGGACAGATTCGATTGCTGGGCCGCCAGTCGCGACGCGTGGTGGTGAATTACGATCCCGACTCCGCCGGGGTCGCGGCCACGCAGCGCTCGCTGGCGTTGCTGCTCGAGGAGGGCTTCGAGGCCAAAGTGCTGGCGCTCCCCGGCGGGCTCGACCCGGACAGCTACATTCGCAAGCAAGGCGCTGCCGCCTACCGCGCGCGCCTTGCCGACGCGCCCACTTACACCGATTACCTGACGGAGCGCGCCGCGACGACATAGAGCACCATGGCCGCGAGCGCCAGCGCGAGCGTCCGATTGAGTGAGTCCTCACGGCGGCGCCCGCGACCGTGCGGTCGCCGTCGGGCTCGAGCCCCAGGTCCTCCGGCCGTCGCCGCAGCAGGAGGTTGAGCGGCGCCAGCAGGAGCAAAACGAGTTTGCGCGGGTCTCGTCACGGAGGGGATTTTCAAGCGACTGTTAGAGCTTCGACAGCGAGGAGAGAAGTTGGAACCCGCAGCGTTCACAGAGGTCCTCAGCGAGTCGGAGCGGCGCTTGGTGTTCGAGAGCCTCCTCAGCCCGGGCGCAGAACTAACCCGCGAGCAGGCGAGCGCCTGTTGTCGGGCGCTGAAAAGGGGCAAGCTGGAGCGGGAGCGCGAGAGACTCCAGGGCGATATCGAGGCCGCCGAACGCTCCCAGGACTCCAGCCGGCTGGTGGAGCTACAGCGCGCTAAGTTGCAGTTGGACAAGGATTTGCGTGACCTGCTGCGAGTCTAAAAATTCTCCGTGCGGAGACCAACGAGTTGGTGTATATTACATCTAATGTAGTGGCACCGCTGAAGATGACGGTTTGCCACGATTTTGCTTCTGGATCGCTGGAGGCGGCACCGCCAAGCGGAAGCTGGGGTGTCGCTATCTTTATTTGAAGCCAAAAATTGCAGCTCATCGTATTCATCATTGAGAGACCGCCAGGAGGCTCAAGCTTTGGCGTTTGATGACAAGTATGACCAAGTGAATAAGCTCATCATCCTGGGAAAAGAGAAGGGTTATCTTCTCTATGACGAGGTGAACGACCTCCTGCCTTCCGACGTGCATTCCACGGAAGACCTGGAAGATCTCCTTTCGATGTTTGACAACGCCGGCATCGAGGTTCTGGACTCGCCGAAAGCAAAGTCCGCCGAGGGACTGGCGATCGAGAAAGAAGATCTCAAGGGTGAAGAGGCGGGGGAGGATGTCGAGCTTGACCTGACGCCCGGCGCGCTGGACAAGACCAACGACCCCGTGCGGATGTACCTGCGCGAGATGGGCACGGTGCCGCTGCTGACGCGCGAAGGCGAAGTCGAGATCGCCAAGCGCATCGAGCGCGGCCAGCTCAATGTTTTGAAGGCGCTCTCGCGCTCGCCCCTGGTGATCCACGCGCTGTTCAATTTGCGCGAGCAGTTGCGCGCCGGGCAGCGGTCGATCAAGGAAGTGGTGGTCTTTGATGACGACGAGCTGACCGAAGAAAAGGTCGCGGAGCGTCTGAAGGACGTCATCTCCTGCATCGACGAGATTGAGCGCCTTTACAAAAAGCTCGGGCAGCTTCGCAACAAGCGGGATTCGATTCCCCGCACCAAGCGTCCCCGGGACTATCGCCGGTACAGTTGGGCGGTGGCGCGCCATCGCATCCTGATCTCCAAGTACTTCCGGTCCACCCTGTTTACGCACGGTGAGCGGAAGAACCTCATTGAGAAGATCCGCGTGGCGGTCGAGGAGCTCCGGCCGCTCGAGCGCGAGCTGAACAGGCTGGAGAAGCGGGCGGAGGGCTCGCGCAGCAATGGCGGCAAAGATGCGCGCAAGGAACTGCGCGTGGTCCGCCAGCAGCTCACGGAATTCGAGGAGCGCACGCAATCCTCGGCGGTCGAGCTGCGCCGAAGCTGCCAGAACATTGTGAGCGGCGAGGCGCAGGCCGAAGCCGCCAAGCGCGAATTGATCGAGGCGAACCTCCGCCTGGTGGTTTCCATCGCCAAGAAATACACCAACCGCGGGCTTCAGTTCCTGGACCTGATTCAGGAAGGGAACATCGGCCTGATGAAGGCGGTGGACAAGTTCGAATATCGCCGCGGGTACAAGTTCTCGACCTATGCCACGTGGTGGATCCGCCAGGCGATCACGCGCGCCATCGCGGACCAGGCGCGGACCATACGCATCCCGGTCCACATGATCGAGACCATCAACAAGCTTATCCGCACCTCGCGGCAATTGGTGCAGGAGTACGGCCGCGAGCCGACCTCGGAAGAGATCGCCAAGCGCATGGATATCCCCGTGGTCAAGGTCCGCAAGGTGCTGAAGATCGCGCAGGAGCCGATCTCCCTCGAGACCCCCATCGGTGAAGAGGAAGATTCCCATCTGGGCGATTTCATCGAAGACCGCGGCGTGATCTCGCCGGCCGAGGCCGTCATCAACATCAACCTCAAGGAGCAGACCGAGGCGGTGCTGAAGACCCTGACGCCGCGCGAGGAGAAGGTCATCAAAATGCGCTTCGGCCTCGATGACGGGAGCGAGCACACGCTCGAAGAGGTGGGCCAGAGCTTCGCCGTCACGCGCGAGCGCATCCGGCAGATCGAGGCGAAGGCACTGCGCAAGCTGCGCCATCCTTCGCGCAGCCGAAAACTGCGCGCGTTCCTGGACGCGACAGTGCGGGAGTAACCCTTGCCGCCGCGAATGCTGTCCTGCCGCCTCCTGAGACCGCGGGCGAGAAACTGCTGAGTTTCACCCCACAACCAAATTAGTGAAACAGGCGCTGCAGGCGCCGGTCGAAATTGGGGAATTCATAGGCGACGTTGAATCGCCAAAGCTGGCGATGGCTGTTGGCCGTCAGGCCGAAGGCCGGCGAGAGCTGTAGCGTCATGCCGCTTCGCAAGGCCCAGGACACTACCGGCGCGGCGTAGTGCGACGCTCTGGCTGGCCCAAACTCCTGCCAGTTGCCCAAGCCCCCAAAAACCTCCACACCCAGATGGAATTTTTCGCGACAGAGATTGCATGGGCGAGGTGAGGCGGCAAGCGATAGCGGCCGGCTCACACCCCAGGCATATCCGAATTCCCACGGCTCGTGGCCGAGGTTCTTCTCCGCCGTGAAGTTTTCCGCCACGTTCCACCCCCGATGAGTGCTGGAGAGGATCAACTTGGTTTCAATCGCGTGGTCGGGTTCGCGCCGCGTCTGGGAATTGGGTTGGGCGTTATCCTCTTCGGGACCGAAGCCCACGACCTCCTTCAGAGTTTTGTCGGCTTCACTCAAGTGTTCGTATTCAATGTAGAGCACCGGATTGATCCAATGGTCGCCCCGGAAAGGCCGCAGGCGGTTTTCCCAACGGAAGCCGGTGAACAGCGTGCTGTCATGGCGGGTGGATTGCCCATCCAGGTAAAATGACGTTGTCCACCAGTTTCTGACGCCGTACTCGAGTTCCGTCGTTGATCCGAGGAAAGCATTTCCCGATTTCGGCAGGCCCACAATGGGGCTGAGGGAAATCTCCAGGTCGCCGACATCCTCCAACTCATGGTCGTAGGTTACGAAGTAAGGCTTCTGGTCGGCCCGAAGAGTCAGCGCGCAGAGGAGCGCAGGGATGAGGAATAAAGGCCCGCTCACGAAGGAGCGGCAGCGGTCGATAAGAGCCGTGAATCGTCCAAAAGCTAGTCGCACACACGTTGCATTAAGCTCGTTGCGTAGAAACATGATTTCTGTCCTCGATGACAATGCGTAAGTTGACTCAGCGAGGCGCCTTCGTGTCTTAGTCACATGCAAGCTAGTTGCAACTGTGCTGAAATTAAAGCAGGCTCGGCAAACCTCGTCAAGAGATTTGGGGTCCAGTGGTAATTTCCATCGTCCTGTTGGTCAAAAGGAGGGTGCGAGCGTCATCCCGGCTTTGCGCCGCATTCGCCATCAGTCGCTTCCCTTCGCGTAATGAAGGCTCTTGCCCAGCTTGAGGGCTGGTGGTATTTTGCGACTCAGCGAGGTAATGATTTGTATCCCAAGAATAGCGACGGAGTATGTGCCTCGTGCTGGTTCGGTGCGGGTCGGTGCTTGCTTACCCGCAGGTTGCCTGAAGTTTGAACTGGCTGCCGATGAAATGAGGATCAAGTTCATTCAGGAGGAAAGCGATTATGGCAGACGCCATGGCGACAACTGCTGAAACCCCGAATCCGCCGGCAAAGTCTTTTCTGGCGCGCCTGATCGGTGTGTTCTTTTCTCCCGGCGCGACATTTGCGGATATCGCCCAGCACCCCGATTTCATTGCCCCTCTGGTGCTTGCGATCGTGGCATCGGTGGCAGTCACCGAGACCATGCTGGCGAAAATTGGCATGGAACGCATTGTTCGCATGTCGATCGAACGGAGCAGTCGCGCATCGTCAATGAGCGCCACGCAGATGGACCAGGCGGTTCAGCAGGGCGCGAAAATTGGCGGCATCATCGCCCACGTGGGGGGTGTAATTGGGCCGGGCATCTTTCTGCTGATCCTGGCAGGAATTGGCATTCTGATTCTGGTCCCGGTGTTCGGCGCGAAGACCAACTTCAAGACCGCGTTCTCCGTCACCTGTTATGCGTACATGCCTGCGATCCTGGGCGCGCTGGTGACCATTCCCGTAATGATCTTCGGCGATCCCGAGACGTTCAACCCTCAGACTCCTATGCCCAGCAACCCAGCGTTCTTTATGGACCAGCAGACAGCCTCCAAGGCCCTTTATGCCTTTGCGTCGTCGGTCGACCTATTTACGATGTGGCTTCTGGTTATGCTTGCCATGGGCCTCTCCGCAGCTTCGGCGTATAAAGTAAAGACACGGTCCGTCTTCCTCGTCTATTTTGGCCTTTGGGCACTCTGGGTCGTTGGTAAAGTGGGCTGGGCTGCGCTGGCTGGATAGCCGGAAGCGCAAGCAAAGGGCGTTTCGAGCGGCGAAGAACGGTCCGCAAGATTTGCGGAGGGAACACTCATTAAGTTTGAGATCATCAAACGCGACCCTGCCACCCGGGCTCGTGCAGGATTGCTGCATACATCCCACGGTGTTGTCGAGACGCCGGTATTCATGCCGGTGGGGACGGCAGGAACTGTCAAGGGCATGACCCAGGAGATGCTCGAAAGCCTGGGTGCCCAAATCCTTCTGGCCAACACCTATCACCTCTATCTCCGTCCAGGACACGAAATCATTCGCGGCTTTGGAGGCTTGCACCGTTTCATGGCCTGGCCGCACGCGATTCTGACCGACAGTGGCGGCTTTCAGGTAATGAGCCTGAAGGGCCTGGGGCGCGTCACCGAGGATGGGGTATGGTTTCGCTCGCACTTGGACGGGTCTTCACATTTCCTCTCGCCCGAGCGGGCCGTGGAGATTCAACTGGCACTCGGCGCGGACATCATCATGACCCTTGATGAATGCGTGGAATACCCAGCCAGCCACGAAACGCTGCAACGCGCCGTCAAGCTGACGGGTCGCTGGGCGCGGCGGGCGCGGGACTATTACCTTACAGCAGTGAGTGGGGAGTCGGGTGTAGGGTGTCGGGTGTCGGGTGCAGGGACTCGGGACTCGGGAATCGGGAATCGGGGCCCGGAAGCTGGCGACAGGGGATCGGGAGTAACGCACGGCAGCGCGGAACGCGCCGAGCCAGGGAGTTCGGATTTCGCTAGTCGAGACTCAAAGTCCGCCCCGTCTCCCCCGAGTCCCGAGTCCCGAATCCCGAGTCCCGCTCTTTTTGGCATCGTCCAAGGTGGCGTGGACAAGGATCTACGCCGGGAAAGCGCGGAGGAGTTGGTCGAACTAGGTTTCGAAGGTCACGGGCTGGGTGGGTTCTCGGTGGGGGAGCCTAAGGCGGAGATGTATGACCTGGTCGAACACACCGCCGCCATGCTTCCTGCTGATCGGCCCCGGTACCTGATGGGCGTGGGAACGCCTGCGGACCTGGTCGAGGGCGTAGCCCGTGGAATCGACATGTTCGATTGCGTGCTGCCGACGCGCAATGCCCGCAATGCCTGCGTCTTCACCTCCGAAGGGAGAGTCATTATCAAGAATGCTCGTTACGCCGGGGATGAGTCTCCTCTCGATCCGGCGTGCGCATGCCCCGTATGCCGACGCTATTCCAGGAGTTACCTCCGGCATCTTTTTGTGGCGGGGGAGATGTTAGGGGCCATTCTGGCCACTCAGCACAACCTGTACTTTTACCTTGACACGCTGCGCAAAGTCAGGCAGTCTATTTTATCTGGCGAGTTTGTGGATTTGTGTGCAAGGGTACGAGGGACTCTAGCCATTTGACTCATCCCCGAACCGAACCTAGAAATCCCGAAGCTTGCTGATCCCGTCGACGACAGGCGGGATTTTTCATTCGTCACCTGAAGGCTCGCGTCTCCACCTTGACCGAGTGCTCACTCGTTAACGGTATCGCTCTCGCGGCAGACGCCGGTATGGGCGGCGGATTGTTCTCGTTTATCATCCTCTTCGCCCCGCTCTTTGCAATTTGGTATTTCCTGGTAATTCGTCCTCAACAACAGCAGCGGCGCAAGACACAAGAGATGCTCGCCAACCTCAAGACGGGAGATCGGGTCGTAACCAGTGGGGGCATCTACGGGACGATCGTAGCCTTCCGGAACGGGGTGGTCCAGTTGCAGATCGCCAGCCAGGTCAGAGTAGATCTGGCGCGGACCGCGATTACCGGCGTGGTGACGGAAGAAGCGGAAGCGGCCGCCAAGCAGCAAGAGGCGGCGGCAAAGAAGAAATGATACCCTCCGCTCCCTATCGGCTTCGCGGTTGGGGGCGGACGGAGAGTCACCGGCGAGTACCAGATTCGCTGGCAAGGGGGTTGTGACTTCCGGCAATGAAGCTACGTAATCGAACCATACTTATCGCCGTGGTTGTGGTTGTCTGTTTGATCGGCATTATTGGCTTTCCTAAGAACTATCAAGCGCTCAAAGACAACTTCAAGAATCATATTCGACTGGGTTTGGACCTGAAGGGCGGCACCCACCTGGTCCTGCAGGTCCAGGTCGAGGACGCCGTCAACATTACGGCGGACGCGGCGCGCGAGCGCCTCCAGGACGAGTTGAAGAATCGCAGCATTCCGTTCGCGGATATCCAGAAGTCGGACGACACCTCCAAGCAACCTCCCATCCATCGCATCCTGATCAAAGGCATCCCGCAAGAGAAGAGCGCCGACCTGCAAACGCTGACCAGCGAGCAGTTTTCTGACTGGGAAGTGTCTCGCATGCCGGGCGACGCTACGGCCTGGATGATGACTTTGAAGACGACCTCAGCCGCCGCCATTCGCAACCAGGCTTTGACGCAGGCGATGGACACCATCCGGCGTCGCGTGGACGCCCTGGGAGTTACGGAGCCCACCATCGCTGAGTACGGCCAGGGAGACTACGAGTTGGTGGTGGAATTGCCTGGTGTCGATGATCCCACTCGGGTCAGAGATATCATGCAGCGCACGGCCATGCTGGAACTGAAGTTGGTCCAGGATGGGCCGTTTCCCTCTCGCGAAGCGGCGTTGTCCGCGCACGGAGGGATTTTGCCGCCGGATACGGATCTGCTTCCGGGACCGGCCGGCCAGAATGGTGAGACCTGGTATGTGATCAATCGCGTGGCCGCCGTCACGGGCCGCGACTTGACCGGAGCCGACCCCTCCCACGATGAGGCTGGCCAGCCCGACGTCGACTTCACCCTGACACGCGACGGCGCGGCGCGCTTTGCACGCGTGACGGGCGCGAACATTGGCAAGTATTTGGCCATTGTGCTGGACAATCGGGTGGTCAGCGCGCCGGTCATTCAAAGCCAGATTTCCGACCGCGGTCAGATCTCGGGAGGGTTCACTCCCCAGAAGGCACAGGACTTGGCGCTGATGCTCCGTTCGGGCGCTTTGCCCGCATCCATCAAGTACCTTTCGGAAGAGACCGTCGGACCGTCGCTGGGCGCCGATTCTATCCGACACGGCATCGTCGCGTGCATCGTGGGATTTGCGGCCGTGATGTGCTTCATGCTGATTTACTATCGCGGCGCCGGCGTCAATGCTGACGTGGCGCTGATCCTGAACCTCATTATCCTGGAGGCGGCGCTCGCTTACTTTGGGGCGGTTTTGACGTTGCCGGGCATTGCAGGAGTCATCCTTACCGTCGGTATGGGTGTCGACTCGAATGTACTTATCTTCGAGCGAATTCGTGAAGAACTGCGTCTGGGCAAGGCTGTCGGCGCAGCGGTGGCAGGGGGCTTCGATCACGCCTTCGTCACTATCATCGACACTCACGTGACCACCGTCGTCTCGGCGGCGATTCTGTTCGCGTTCGGTACCGGGCCCATCAAGGGTTTTGCCGTGACCCTGACCATCGGTCTGGTGGCCAACTTATTTACGTCCGTCTTTGTGTCGCGCACCATTTTTGACTACGTTCTCACCAAGCGTGAGAAAGGTGCGGCGCTGAGCATTTAAGGAAAATACGGGAACTTCCCGCGGCTCTGCGGTGTCCATCCTAACGGCGAAGTGCGGGGTTAGATTATGGAGTTTTTTCACGAGCCCAAGATTGAGTGGATGGGAAAGAAGTGGTACTTCATCGCCCTTTCCCTCGCCCTGGCAGCCGCCGGGCTGATTTCCATCGCCGTGCATCGCGGCCTGATCTACGGGATCGACTTCCGCGGCGGCACGGTGGTGACGGTTAAGTTCGCCAAGCAGCCGAACCTCGATGCCATTCGTAACGAACTGCACGCCGAAAATATCCGCGACGAGACAATCCAGCAGATCGGCGCCGCACAGGACCACGAAATCATCATCTCGCTGGACCTAAAAGAGACGACCTCCACCCAGGCCCTGGATACAGGAAAGCGGGCGATTATTACGGCCCTGTCGAGAATGTTCGGGACGCCTCCGGCTGGCAAGGAAGATTTCAACAACGCCAGCCCCCAGACCGTGGCCGAGCGTCTGATTGCTTCCGACCCGCTGAAGCTGGCATCGAAAGGTCTGGACGCCGCCACCAAAGGCTATCAGGACTTGGCACAGGCGCTGGTGAATTTCCGCAATAACCCCCCGAAAAGCGGCCTGATCGCGGACTTTCAGGAACTCAATTCCGTCCCCGGCGTGACTCCCGCCGTGACTTCCGCCCTGAATGACAACTTCTATCTTTCCGGTTTCGCGGCCAAAGACACCAAGATCGTCGGACCGAAGGTCGGCAAAGACCTGCGTCTGCAGGCGCTTTATGTGACCCTGGCAGGTCTGGCCGCCATGCTAGTTTACATCTGGTATCGATTTGAGCTAGTCTATGGGCTGGCGGCGGTCGTCGCCACGTTCCACGACGTCATCATAACCCTTGGGTTCTTTTCGCTGCTGAACAAAGAGATTACGCTGACGGTGATTGCAGCGTTGCTGACGCTCGTGGGTTATTCCATGAACGATACCATCGTCGTCTTCGATCGCATTCGGGAGAACTTCCGGCTGAACAAGCGCGAGAACTTCGTCGAACTGGTGAATCGCAGTATTAACCAGACCTTGAGCCGGACCATCTTGACGTCGGGTTTGACCTTCATCGCGGTGCTCTCGTTGTTCATCTTCGGCGGGGAGGTCATTCACGGATTTGCCTTTGCGCTCGTCGTGGGGGTCATCATCGGCACCTATTCTTCCATTTTCATTGCCAGCCCCATTGTGGTGTATTTCCATATGCGGCTGGCCAAGACCCCGGCGGGAACGAAAGTGAAGGTTTACGAGCGCGAGGCCGCAGGCGCGCGCCGGTAGTTCCGTTGCCGGCGTGTGCAATTTTGAGGAGGGACAGCCATGGCGATGTTTGACGAAACCCTTCTGGATTCTTCGCCCAAACGCGCGCCGGTGCTCAAGACCAAGCACTGGCTAATCTCGATCGGGGTGGGAGTCGTGATTTTCGCGACGTGGTTCTTTGGGATCCCCATGCTCTCACCAGGTGCCGAGGAAAAGGTGCTGGTCGCGCAAGCTGCGATCCTTGGGGTTTTTTTTACCTGTTACGCGCTGATGTTATGTTACGTGCTGGCCGATGCGGCCAGCCTGCATTTCAGCCCCTGGTTCTGGTTCTTCGTCACTCTGGTCCTGTGCGCCGTGGGGTTCATCATTTACCTGATCTATACGGCGGCCAAGACGGACAACTGGAAGCGGGCGACGATTCCCGTTGCCTATATTTTTGAGGTCATCATCATTGGCGCCATGGTCCTTTACCCCCTCATCATGACAGAGGCCTTGCCCAAGGCGCAGTTGATGACCTTTCTCGCGGCGCCTCCGCCGCCCCCGCCACCGCCGCCTCCCCCCGCAGCCGCGCCTCAGCCCGTGCGGGTCATTAAACGGGTCAGCATGGAAGATATGATGAAGGCGCCCACCGTCATTCCCAAGTCGGTCAGGCAGATCAAGGACGAGCCCGAGCCGCCGCCCCAGGGAGCGGTGGGTGTAGTAGGTGGCGTCCCGGGTGGCGTGCCCGGCGGTCAGGTGGGTGGTGTGCTCGGTGGCGTGATTGGGGGCGTGCTTTCTTCCGCTGCTCCGCCGCCCCCGCCTCCCCCGAAGGCCGCGACACCCAAGCGCATCCGCGTGGGCGGCCAAGTCGAACAAGCGAAGCTGATTTTCCAGCCGAAGCCCGATTATCCGCCCCTGGCCAAGATGGCGCGCATTCAGGGAACCGTACGCCTGGAGGCGATCATCAGCAGGGACGGCACCATTCAGGACCTGAAAGTTCTAAGCGGACACCCGCTGCTGGTGAAGTCGGCCCTGGAGGCGGTTCAACGCTGGCGGTATCAGCCGACCTTGCTGAACGGCGAACCGGTGGAAGTGGTCACCGAGATCGATGTGAACTTTACTCTGCAGGAGTAACTTAAGGATCTGCAAAATCTTCGAGGAGGGAACGAAACTCTATGCTAGCGGTAAAACTCTTCACGCTGGGTTTGTGGTTGTTTCAGGAAGCTGCCGAGACCCCCGGATTTGACCCTATTTCCATGTGGCGCTCGATGGGTTGGCCGGCTCGCTCGGTGGTGATTCTGCTTTTCATCATGTCGGCGTGGTCCATCGGTGTCATGATCGATCGGTGGATTGCGTTCAGTTCCGCCCGCAAACAGTCGCGGATCTTCGCTCCAGCCGTTGCGGGCGCCTTGAAAGACGGCAAGATCGATGAGGCCATCTCCATCGCCGAGCAGAACAAGCGCAGTCACCTCGCGAAAGTCGTTACGGCGGGGTTGCAGGAATTCCAGGCGCATCAGGTCTCCGCGGAGATCCCCGGAGAGACCATCGAGGCCTCGAAACGGGCTCTCGAGCGGGCTGCGGCGATCGTGCACGCTGAACTGAAGCGCGGTGTATCCAGCCTGGCGACCATTGGATCGACCGCACCTTTCGTGGGGCTGTTCGGAACGGTGCTGGGCATCATCCACGCGTTCCAGGGGATTTCCTCCGCGAAGTCAACCGGGTTGGCGGCGGTCGCAGGCGGCATCGCGGAAGCTCTGGTGACCACCGCGATCGGCCTTTTCGTGGCCATCCCGGCCGTGTGGATCTACAACTACTTCACGAGCAAGATTGAGGCCTTCGACGTCGAGATGGACAACTCCTCGTCGGAGCTGATTGATTACTTCATCAAACGGACATCGCGAGGGAAGAAGTAATGGCGAAACGAACCTCAACACTGGGAGCGGTCTCCGACATCAACGTGACCCCCATGGTCGATGTGATGCTGGTGTTGCTGATCATCTTCATGGTAATCACGCCGATGTTGCAGCATGGGGTCAGCGTCGACATGGCCCGGGTGAATAACCCGCGCACCATGCAAGACGCCGATAAGGAAGACGCCGTGGTGATTGCGGTCACACGGGATGGGAAGCTCTACCTGGGTTCGGACCCCATCCGGCTCGACGAAATCACCACAAAAACCAAAGACCGCATCGCCAACAGACTCGACAAGACGGTCTATGTGAAGAGTGATGCCCGCGCGAAGTACGGAGACGTGGTGGCCGTGGTGGATGCCGTGCGGGCGGCGGGCGTCGACCAGTTGGGTCTGCTCACCGAAAGGGTCGAACGCCGCATGCCGGGAGCTGCGGCTGCGCCCGAAATGTAGGGTCGGCCGCAGCAGCTCAGATTAGCGGGAGGGTAGAACTATGGCTATGGCCGTGGGGGGTAGCAAGAAAGGTCCACTCGTGGACATGAATGTTACCCCTTTGATTGACGTATTGCTGGTTTTGCTGATCATCTTCATGGTGATCACGCCGTTAACACCGAAAGGACTGGATGCGCTCGCACCTCAGCCCAACCCCAACGCCAAGCCGGATCTGGAGCTCGAGTCGCGGACGGTTGTGGTCAGCATTGATGCCGGCCGAAACCTCAAGATCAATCAGGACCCGATACTGATCGGCCAACTGGGCCAGCGCCTGGAGGACATCTTCAAGACTCGGAACGAGCGCGTGGCGTTTGTGAAGGGAGATCCCACGCTGCCTTTCTCCGAGGTGGCGACCGTTATCGGCATCATGAAAGATTCGGGTATTGATAAGATCGGACTGATCACCAAGGCCTTGGAGGAAGGCCAGTAATCCCACGCCTCCAAAACTCGAGGGAGGAACCCCGATGAGAGTGTACAAGCTCGCCCCCTTGTGTGGGGCGTTGCTCCTAGCGGCTGCTTCTGTGGGTTGTAACCGGCTGAGGGCGCGCGATCAATTGAACAAAGGCGTGTCCGCATTTCGGAATGCGCAGTTTCAGGCTGCCATTATGCATTTCAAGAACGCGGTGGTTTTGGACCCCACGCTGTTAAACGCGCGGCTTTACCTTGCCACCTCGTACGGTCAGTTGTACGTTCCCGGGGGCGAGTCGCCGGATAACCTCAAGGTCGCGCAGCAGGCGATCGACGCCTTTCAGGACGTTCTGAAGATGGATCCCAAAAATACCTCCGCACTCGGCAACATCGCGCAGATTTATTACTATCAGAAGAAGTTCGATAAAGCCAAGGAGTATCAGCTCCAGGTAGTGAAGCTCGATCCCAATAATCCTGATCCCTATTATTGGATCGGCGTGCTGGACTGGTATATCTGCATGCCGCGCACGATGCAGTTGCGGAAGGACCTCCGCTTGGACGTCCCAAAGAACAACGACCCGAATCAATTACCGCCTCTCCCGGAAAAAGCTCGCGCGGATCTCGAGAAACAGAATGGCGCGCTTGTTGATGAGGCGATCAAGGCGCTCCAGAAAGCCCTCGAGCTGAAGCCCAACGATTTCAGCACCATGGCCTATTTGAACCTCATGTACCGTCAGAAGGCCGACATCGAGAGTGACGACAGCGCGCGCCAAGCAGACCTGAAAACGGCGGAGGATTGGACCAACAAGGCGCTGGAAAGTCGCAAGGCCGCCGCGGAGAGGCCCGCAGGTCCCGCCCAATAGGCGGCCGCACACCCTCCTGGAAGATTCTGACCGGGTCCAGTCGCCGTGGCGACTTGACCCGTAGCCCTGCTGAGCGGCAGGGTTTTCCCCGCTGCAATCAATGGGATCGTGTTGTCGCGCTCGCCCGGCCTCCTTTGCGGTGCGTCGCTTCACCAGCCCTCATTTCAAAGCCCAAGGCGCGCGGCCGCCGGCGGTTCACAGCGGCTTCGTGCGGGCGACCGACGCAGCCTGAAACGCCGCCAGATTGGCGGAGGTGATGACTGCGGTTCCGGTGTCCACGCGGGTGGGCAGAGGAGAAGCGGGGGCGGTGCGCCAGTCCTTGAACTCGTGAACCACGTTGTGGTGCAGGTCGTCCAGGAACCGTAGCCCATAGAAGGCCATCGTGTACGGCTTCTGGGCGATGGCTGCCGCGATCGAACCCTCGGAAATGAATTCCAGCGTTTCCGGGCTCTTATCCATGGCCACGATCACGATCTTGCCTTGCAGATTGAGCCGATGCATGACTTCCGCGGCGCCTGGCCCGCCTGACGCTTCGACGCACAGAATGCCGTCCATCTTCTCGTTCTTGGCCAGCAGGGCCGAGATCTGATCGTTGGCGGAGCGCGGGTCGCCCTTGTCGTCGAGAGTCTGGGTGATCGTGAGGCCCGGATATTTCGCGAAGGCGTCGTGCACCCCGCGTACGCGTTCATCCAGATTGAACTGTCCCGGAATAGTAATCACCACCACGCGTCCCTGGCCGTGCAGGAGTCCGGCCATCTGGCGGCCGCTTTCCAGGCCGGCCTGATAATTGTCCGTGCCAATGAAGAGGACGCGCCGCGATTCGGGCGCGTCGGAATCCGCGCAGATCACCGGAATCCCCGCCTGCAGGGCTTCATCAATAGCCGGCTTGAGAGTGTCCGCGCGCGCTGGTGAAACCAGGATTCCGGAAGGATGTCCGGCCATCGCCTGGCGAAAGGCGTCAAGTTCTTCCTCCGGAGAATAGGATGCGGGCCCGGTGAAGTCCGCCTTCACTCCCATGGTGCGCGCCGCGTCCATGAACCCGGCCTGTGCTTCCTGCCAGTACGGCAGGTTGATATTGACAGCGACAAAGACGTAGCGCTCGGTCTCCTCGTGATAAGGCTTCTGGCAGGAACTCGCCGTAATCAACACCGAGAGTACGGCCAGATGAGCCGCGTAGCGGAAATGCTGTTTCATGGCTGCCCCCAAACTGACGGCGCGTCCGCAGGGCGCGCCGGTTTTGCAGAAAGAAAAGCTCCCGAACTCCGCACTGTGCAGGAACGAAGGTTAACACAGAATCCTACCTGTGGTCTCGGGTTGTCGCGAGTCCTGCCGAGGCGCGATGTTCACTCCGCACTCATGCGTGCTTGAACCGACCTTGCCCGCTGGCCTAGAATGGTAAGGAGGTCCAGCGTGCAATTCGAGGACATTATCGGAAAGGTCGAGGAGTATCGTCCGGGCGAGGACCTGGCGCTGCTGCGTCGAGCCTATCAGTTTTCCGTCTCGCAGCACGCAGAGCAGAAGCGCCTTTCCGGCGAGCCTTACATCATCCATCCGCTCGAGGTCGTTCACATTCTGGCGGAGATGAAGCTCGATCCCGTGTGCCTCGCGGCGGGCATGCTGCACGATGTGGTGGAGGACACGCGCACGAACATCGAGGGGGTGCGCCGGGAATTCGGCCCGGAAGTGGCGCGCATCGTCGAGGGCGTCACCAAGATCGGCCGGATGAAATTCACCAGCCCCGAGGAGCAGCAGGCGGAGAACGTCCGCAAGATGGTCCTGGCCATGGTGGACGATATCCGCGTCGTGCTGGTGAAGCTCGCCGACCGGCTCCACAACATGCGCACGCTCGAATATCTGACTCCCGAAAAGCAGCAGCGCATCGCGCGCGAGACGCTGGATATTTATGCGCCCATCGCGCATCGCCTCGGCATGGGCAAGGTGCGCGGCGAACTTGAAGACCTGTCGTTCCGCTATCTGGACCCGGAGGGGTTCACAGAAGTCAAGAAGGCCCTCGAGAGCCGCCGCAAAGTGAACGAGGAGTTTCTCCAGGACGTGCGCGGCCAGGTCGAGGCCAAAATGCGCGAGATGAGCATCCCGGCGCGCGTCGAAGGCCGCATCAAGCGCCTGTACAGCATCCGCCAGAAGCTCCTGCGGCAACACATCGGCATCGAGCAGGTGTACGACCTGCTGGCCATCCGCATCGTCACCGACAGCGTGAAGAACTGTTATGCCGCCCTGGGCGTCATCCACAATACCTGGCGTCCCGTGCCGGGCCGCATCAAGGATTTCATCGCCATCCCCCGCCCGAACCTCTACCAGTCGCTGCATACCTCGGTGATTGGCCCGCACGGCCAGCCGTTCGAGGTGCAGATCCGCACCGAGGAGATGCACCGCATCGCGGAAGAGGGCATCGCCGCGCACTGGAAATACAAGGACGGGCGCAGCCTCGAGGAGCAGGACGAGGAGCGTTTCGCCTGGCTGCGCCATCTGGTGGAATGGCAGCAGGAAATGCGCGACCCGGGCGAATTTCTCTCCACGCTGAAGATCGATCTCTATCCCGAGGAGGTTTACACCTTCACGCCCAAGGGCAAGGTGATCGTCCTGCCGCGCGACGCCACGCCCATCGACTTCGCCTATGCCATTCACACCGAGGTCGGCCACCACTGCGTCGGCGCCAAGGTCAATGGCCGCATCGTGCCCCTGAAGTACCGCCTGCGCAACGGCGATATCATCGAGATCGCAACGAAGACCGACCATAGTCCGAGCCGCGATTGGCTGGCGATGGTCAAGACCTCGCGCGCCCGGAACAAGATCAAGCACTGGATCAACGTCCAACAGCGGACCCAGGCGCTCGAAATCGGCAAGCGCCTGCTCGAGAAGGAAGCGCGCAAGTACGACATAGTCCTCAAGAAAATCAGCCCGGAGGATTTTCAGCGGGTCTCGCGCGATTACGGCTGCACACTGGTGGACGACCTGTACGCTGGACTTGGCTATGGAAAATTCGCGGCGCGCCAGGTGCTCGGCAAACTCTCGCCCTCCATGCCCCTCGAGCCCGGCCAGCCTTCCCGGCTGACCACCGTCAAGCGCGCGCTTGGCCTTTCGCGCGACATCGCCATTCAGGTTCACGGTCACGACGACCTGATGGTGTATCGCGCGAAGTGCTGCAACCCCATCCGGGGCGAGGAAATCACCGGCTACATCACGCGCGGCAAGGGCATCGCCGTGCACTCCAGGCGCTGCCCCAACGTGCAGAACCTGCTCTACGACGCCGACCGGCGCATCGACGTGGAATGGGTTGGCCCCAAGTACAGCGTCTACGCCGTGAAATTGATCTTGTACACCCAGGATCGGCAAGGGCTCCTCGCCGATGTGACCTCGGCGATCAGCAGCGTCCATTCGAACATCCAGAACATTGAGGCGCGCACCGGCGACAATGAGGCCAATATCGACGTAACCGTAGATATCGTCGATCTTGATCACCTGGAAAAAATCGTCTCGTCCCTGCGCCGCATCGACGGCGTCCTGCAGGTCGAGCGCGTCATGCACCCTTAATCCCTTCCGGTCCGACAGGCGACCCGATGCTGATTGCTGAATGATGAATGATGACCAGGTCGTCCCTCCGGTTCGGTACCTGGAGATTCAGGAGAACACAACGTGAGCAAAGACGTCATCGCCACCTCGCAAGCCCCGTCCGCCATCGGTCCGTACTCGCAGGCGGTCCGCAGCGGTCCGTGGGTGTTCGTTTCCGGCCAGATTCCGCTCGACCCTGCGACGGGAAAAATCGTGGAGGGCGACATCGCCGCGCAGACGGAGCGCGTGCTGAAGAATCTCGCCGCCATCCTCGAAGCTGCGGGCGCCGGCCTGGCGCAGGTGGTCAAGACCACGGTCTACCTCCGCGACCTGACCGAATTCGCCCGGATGAACGAGGTTTATGCGCGCTTTTTCGCCGACAAACCTCCGGCGCGCGCCACCGTCGAAGTGTCGCGACTGCCGCGCGATGTCCAGGTGGAAATCGACGCCATCGCCGCGCTGTGAGCGAGACCCGCCGCGCGGGCAAGAGGCGCAAAGGCTCAGTGACTCGGGCCGCGGGGAAAGCTAGAGCTTGGTGACCTTGCCGGACCGGAGGCAGGACGTGCAGACGGTGAGGGTCTTGTGCGCGCCGTTCACCAGCGCGTGCACGCGCCGCAGGTTGGGATTCCAGCGCCGCTTCGTCACGTTGTGCGCGTGACTGATATGATTGCCATACTTGGGGCCTTTTCCGCAAAGGTCGCAGGCGCGAGCCATAGGTCCACTCCACGATCCAAACCGGGGATTGACTGCAAAGTGTTATTCTACCAAACCTTCGCGATTTTGCCCACCGTTTTCCCGTCCGCAGGGGGTACAATAACCAGATGCGCTTATCCATAATCTCCCGGCGGCGAAGGCTCGCCGCGTTTCTCCTGTGTGTGGCTGCGCTCTTTGCACTCCCGGACTGCCGGCGCAAAGGGGCGGCGAACCCGGACGTCTGGGCGGAAGTCGACGGCCAGCCCATCTCGCGCGATCAGGTGGAACGCATCTACCGCAGCCGCGTGGCGGCGGGCAACGATGCGACCAACGCGGAAGAAGCCCTGAGCTTCAAGCTGAATGTCCTCGACGAATTGATCAACAACCAGATCCTGGTCGCCCACGCCTCGCACGCGCGCGTCACCGCCTCGGAAGCCGAAGTGGACAACAAGATGAACGAGCTCCAGAGCCCTTATTCCCGGGAGGAATTTCAGAAAAAGCTCCAGGACCAGGGCGTGGCGATGGATGACTTGCGGCACCAGATACGCGATAATATCATTATAACTAAATTAATTAATAAGGAAATCATGTCGCGCATCTCGATCAGCGACGCCGAAATCGCTGCCTACTACGACCACAACAAGGCGAGCTTCAACGTGCCCGAACCCGAATATCACCTGGCCCAGATACTGGTTACCCCCGTCGCGGACCCGGAAGTCCGCAACCTGAAGGACGACGACGCCAAGGACCCGGCGACCGCGGGGCGTAAAATCCAGGCGATCTACCAGCAGCTCAAGGCCGGCGCGGATTTCGCCGGGCTCGCGCAGCAATATTCCGAAGACCCCCGCACCGCCTCCGGCGGCGGCGACATGGGCTTCATTCCCGCCTCGAACCTGAAGACCAGCCCGCAGCTCTTGCAGATCGTCACCTCCCTCAAGGTTGGCCAGATTTCCGGAATCATCCGGACTTCCACCGGCTATCATATCGTCAAGCTGCTGGGCCAGGAAGCCGCCGGACAGCACCCGCTCACCGACGTCAAGGTCCAGAACGCCATCCGCCAGACGCTGCGCAATGAGAAGGAGCAGCTTCTTAAGGCCGCCTACATCGAAGTCCTCCGCGACCGCGCCAAAATCTCGAACTACCTCGCGGAGCAGATTGTGAGCGGCCAGGCGGCGCCCGGAACCGGAAAGTAGCCGACGGCTACTGGCGCGACAGTGCCTCTCCGCTCGCGAAGCAAAGATCAACACAGAGCTCTCAGAGTAGAACCTCTGAGGACGCAGAAAGAAAGGCTGGGCGCTGGGTCTGTGAACTCTCTCACGACTCTGCGATCTATGTGTTGCAGTCTTCTTCCTACCTTTGAATCTCTTTTGCGAAACCAAAATGCTTGGGCCGACGTTGAATGGCCGTCACTCCAGCCGCAACAGGCGAACTCCAGTCTCGACTCCCCGGCCCTCCTCAATGTAGATCTTCTCCACGCGCCCCGCGCGGGGGGAGCGCAGTTCGTTCTGCATCTTCATCGCTTCGATCACCAGCAGTCCCTGGTCCTGCTTCACTTCCTGGCCTTCCGCCACCAGAACCTTCACGATCTTGCCGGGCATGGGCGCGAGGATATCCTGAGGTCCTTCGGCGCCGAGAGCGGCGGCTCCCTGGCGGCGACGCCGTCGTGGGTCGCGGATTTCCACCAGGTAGTGCCGCAGGCCCACGGTGACCACAAAGGGACTTTCGAGCCCCGCCGGATCGCCCGGGCGCTTCGTGACGTGCGCTTCGAACGACCGCCCGTTCACCAGGATCGAATAGGTCCCGGGCGAGATGGCCTCCGCGAGCGCTTCGATCGTTTGCCCGTCCAGCACAAAGCGCAGCCGTCCTGCGCCGTCGCCGGAGAATGGCGCGGATTCCAGTTGGTGTTCCGAGGACTTGGAGCCAGCGCGCAATTTCAAATCGAATTTCATCAGTGGTCGTTTCTGCGGCGCCGCTGTGGCCAGGCATTCAACAGCGCTTCGCGTCCCGCGCGCTTCCAGGCGCTCGATGCGGGCGCTTCGACGGCCGGCTGGGAATTTCGCGTGCGCTCGACGTGGAGCGCTGCCGCCAGCAGCGCGATCCGTTCCTCCTCAGTCGAGGGCGGCTCTTCGATCATCAATCCCGCGGCCAGCGCGCGGTCGATGAAGCCGGTGTCAATGCGCCCGGCAATGAAGTCCGGATGTTCCAGGATGCGCCGGAAGAAGGGGACGTTCGTCTGCACGCCCAGGATTTCGTACTCGCCCAGGGCGCGCTGCATGCGCGCGATCGCTTCCTGGCGGTCCGTGGCCCAGACCGCCAGCTTGGAGAGCAGCGGATCGTATTCGAGCGGCACGCGCCAGCCCTCATACACGCCGCTGTCGCGCCGAATACCCGGGCCCGCCGGTACCTGTAACCTCGAGATCAATCCCGGCGAGGGAAAGAAATTGTTGCTCGGGTCCTCGGCGTAGATGCGGCATTCAATCGCCACGCCCCGCAGGCGCACGTCTTCCTGCTTCCACGCCAGGCGCTCGCCCGCCGCAATTCGCAACTGTTCTTTGACCAGGTCAATCCCCACCACGAGTTCGGTGACGGGATGCTCGACTTGTAGCCGCGTGTTCATCTCCAGGAAATAGAAATTGCGGTTCCGGTCGAGCAGGAATTCCACCGTCCCGGCGTTCCAGTAGCCGGCGAGTTTGCCGATGCGCACCGCGGTCTCGCCCATGCGGCGCCGCAGGTCCTCGTCCACAGCCGGCGAAGGACATTCTTCCATGACCTTCTGGTGGCGCCTTTGGAGCGAACATTCGCGCTCGCCCAGGTAAGTCAGCGTGCCGTGCTGGTCGCCGAGAATCTGGATTTCCACGTGGCGCGGATGCTCGATGTACTTCTCCAGGTACACCGAGGGATCGTTGAAGGCGTTCTGCGCCTCGGACCGCGCGGTGCGGTAAGCCGATTCGAGTTCCGCCGGCGCCTGCACCAGCCGCAGGCCTTTGCCGCCCCCGCCCGCCGAGGCTTTTAGCATGACCGGGAATCCGATTTCGCCGGCGAGGCGAGATACTTCGTCGAAGCTCTCGAGGTTGCGATCGGCGCCGGGCACCACGGGCAACCCGGCTTGCATCACGACGTGACGCGAGGCCGTCTTGGATCCCATCAGCTCCATGGCAGTGACCGGCGGGCCGATGAAGACCCCGCCCGACTCCTCGCAGGCGCGCGCGAACTCGGGGTTCTCCGCCAGAAACCCGTAGCCGGGATGAATCGCTTCCGCGCCGCTGCGCCGCGCCGCATCGAGCACGCGGTCGATGCGCAAGTAACTCTCGGTGGAAGGCGCGGGGCCAATCGGGTAGGCTTCGTCGGCGTAGCGCACGTGCAATGACGCGCGGTCTACCTCCGAGTAAACTGCCACCGTGCGGATGCCCATTTCCCGGCAGGCGCGCATCACGCGCACCGCGATTTCACCGCGATTGGCAATCAGGATCTTTTTGAACAAACCTCCGCCTTTCGACGAATGAAGACGGCCTTGGGTCTTCGATTATACCCGCTCCGGCGGCGCAAGGTCGCCGCGAAGTGGTCCCCCTCTGCAAGGTGTTGAGCGCCGAGCGGCGCTTGCCCGCGGGCGTGCACGGGCCTTTGGATTCTCGCGGGTTGCTCCGCCGGGCGGCGATTTTCCACGTCGCGAGCACGCGCCGGCCACCCTCAGGCACGAAACGCCCCCACAAGACTTGCCGATGATTCTAGGCTCTATATGGGCTACCACTGGACTAGCGAGCGTCAAGAGACAGAATCCCTACAAGCGCCGAGATTTGCGGCCCCGAGGGACGCCAACTGACGGCTGGTTCCCTCATTCGGCCTTCGGCCTGCTCCTGTGTCAGAGTCCGGACCCTTGACTTTGGCTGTGTCGCGCCGTAGTCTTATGACCATGGATTACACGAAGATCATCACCATCGAGCCTGGAAAGCGGGGCGGGAAGCCGTGCATTCGGGGCCTGCGCATCACGGTTTATGATGTTTTGGAGTATCTCGCCTCGGGGATGACCGAAGCGGAGATTCTTCAGGATTTTCCGGACCTTACGTCTGAGGACATCCGAGCGTGCCTGGCCTTTGCGGCTGATCGAGAACGCAAACTGGTTACGATCCCCTCGTGAAACTGCTCTTCGATTCGAACCTCTCCCACCGGCTCGTACGTATGCTTGCGCCGCTATATCCAGACTCCGCGCATGTTCGGGACTGTAACCTCGCGCGCGCAGGGGACGAGGTGATTTGGGATTTCGCGCGAGAAAATGGCTTCGCCATCGTCTCCAAGGACTCAGACTTCCATCAGCGGAGTTTGCTTTTCGGTTTCCCGCCTAAAGTCATTTGGGTGCGGATGGGCAACTGCTCAACCGCCGAAATTGGCGAGTCCCTCCGCAAACGCCGCCCCGAAATCACTGAGTTCCTTGCAGACGACTCTCATGCATTCCTGATTCTTTCATGCGGAATATTCCCGTGCTTTTTGGGCGGGTTGGTGTCGCGCTTGGTTTCGAGCATGCGCAGTGCGGCAATCAGGCGAGGGCGGGTATCGTGGGGCTGGATGACGTCGTCCACCCAGCCGCGTTCGGCGGCGATATAGGGGTTGGCGAAGCGCTCGCGAAATTCCTGGACTTTCTGAGTCCGCATAATCTCGGGCTCGGCGGCCTTCTGGAGATCGCGCCGGTAGACGATATTGACGGCGCCTTCCGGCCCCATGACGGCGATCTCCGCCGTGGGGTAGGCGAAGTTCAGATCCGTGCGGATGTGTTTGGAGGACATCACACAATAGGCGCCGCCGTAGGCCTTGCGGGTGATGACCGTAACTTTCGGGACGGTGGCTTCCGCGAAGGCAAACAGCAGCTTGGCGCCATGGCGAATGATGCCGCCATACTCCTGCTGGGTGCCGGGAAGGAAACCGGGGACGTCCTCGAAGGTGATGAGGGGAATGTTGAAGGCGTCGCAGAAGCGCACGAACCGCGCGCCCTTCACGGAGGCGTTGATATCCAGGCAGCCGGCCAGCACGGCGGGCTGATTGGCGACGATGCCGATGCTCCGTCCCCCCAGCCGCGCGAAGCCCACGACGAGATTCTTGGCGAAATGCTCGTGAACTTCCAGGAAATAGCCGTCGTCCACCACGCGGCGGATGATTTCCTTGATGTCGTAGGGCTTGTCCGGCTCGAGCGGCACGAGCGAATCGAGCGCTTCGTCGCGGCGGTCGGCCGGGTCGTGGGGCTCCGCGCGGGGCGGGTCTTCCTGGTTGTTCTGGGGCAGGAAGGAGAGCAGTGCGCGCACCAGCGCCAGGCAGTCCGGATCGTCCTGGGCTACAAAGTGGGCAACACCGCTGGTGGCGTTGTGGGTCATGGGGCCGCCTAGGTCCTCCTTGGTGACATCCTCGTGCATGACCGTCTTGATGACGTCCGGGCCGGTGACGAACATGTAGCTGGAATTCCTGACCATGAGCGTGAAGTCGGTGATGGCGGGGGAATAGACCGCGCCGCCCGCGCAGGGCCCCATGATGGCCGAAATCTGCGGGATCACGCCGGAGGCGAGGGTGTTGCGCAGGAAGATATCGGCATAGCCGGCCAGCGAAGCGACGCCCTCCTGGATGCGCGCGCCCCCGGAATCGTTCAGGCCCACGACCGGCGCGCCTGCCTTCATGGCTAGGTCCATGATCTTACAAATCTTGCCGGCATTGGCCTCGCTAAGCGAGCCGCCAAAGACCGTGAAGTCCTGGGCAAAAGCGTAGGCCAGGCGGCTGTTGATGCGCCCGTAGCCCGTCACCACGCCATCGCCGGGGATGCGCTGCTCCGCCATGCCAAAGTCCTGGCAGCGGTGCTCGACCAGCTTGTCCAGTTCTTCGAACGTTCCCTCGTCGAAGAGCAGGTCGAGGCGCTCGCGCGCGGAGAGCTTGCCCTCGGCGTGCTGGCGGGTGCGACGCTCCTCCCCGCCGCCGGCTTCCGCCGCTTCATGCCGCCGCCGTAGCTCCGCCAGCTTTTCCTGAAAAGTCATAAGCAATCAGGCGATCGAGTTGCCCGGCCCTCGAGCGAGGGGTCAGGGTTCTTCTAGGGCTTCGCCGGAAGGGTCCAGCGCCGAGGACCGGGACTCCGCCAGGGGCACGCCGCACCAGCCCTCGCAGGCGATAATGGAGTTCGTGGGCCGCCGCGGATCGTACTTGATGCTGGCGACCTGCCCCAGCAACTGGGGCGCTGCGGCGGCGACCGCGGGCAGCGCCGTGATATCCTGCGCCACCTCGTACGTTACACCGGCCACTTCGTACGCGTACACCAGCAGGCGCGCCGCCGGCTTTCCGGGCTCGGAGTCGACCATGTCGAGAATGTGAGCGGCGCTGATCCGTCCGCGGCGGTTCAAATCCTGGCGCCGCAGGCGCTCGATTTCCTTGGGATCTTTGTGCCGCCCGCGTTCCAGGAGAGCCCACGCGCCGGCTCCCACCAGCGCGAGCGCGCCGCCAATCGTCAAGAACACTGCCAGACGTGCCGAGGGAATCACCGCACTTGTGCCTTTTCCCAGTCCTTCAGGAACTGTTCCTGCCCTTTGTCCGTCAGGGGATGCTTGATGAGCATTTCAAATACTTTGTAGGGCATCGTGGCCACATCCGCGCCCGCCTTCGCGGCATCCACGACGTGCAGCGGGTGCCGCAGGGAAGCCGCCAGCACCTGCGTCTTGAACGCGTAATTGCGGTAGATGGTCACAATCTCGCGAATCAAGTCCATGCCGACGTGCGCGATGTCGTCCAGGCGTCCCAGAAAGGGGCTCACGTAAGTGGCGCCGGTTTTGGCCACGAGCAGCGCCTGCGCGGGCGAGAAGCACAGTGTCACGTTCACCTTGATGCCATCGCCCACCAGGCACTTTGCCGCCTTCAACCCTGCCGTGGTCGTGGGAACTTTCACTACCACCCAGCGATGCAACTTGGCCAGCTCGCGGCCCTGGCGGCACATGCCTTCCGTGTCGGTGCAGGTCACTTCGGCGCTCACCGGGCCCTGCACGACCTCGCAGATCTCCACGACGCGTTTCTCGAAGTCGGCCTTTTCCTTGGCGATCAGCGAGGGATTCGTGGTCACGCCGTCGAGGACCCCCAGGCTCGCCGCCTCCCGGATTTCGTCCAAATTCGCAGTGTCCAAGAAGAACTTCACCTTGCACCTCAGTTAAAGAAGTCGGCCCCAAAAACCCGATGCGGATTATATCATCCCATGCGGCTTGGGACGATGGGTCCCGCTGACTCATAACTCTTTCGCATTCCCGTAGCGCAGGCTGCGCTCGCTGATGTATCCTGTTGGCCGGTGACCGTCTCACGATGACAGACACTGAAGAGCTGCTTCATGCGATTGTTCGGCGGATCGTCGAGACCGCCCGGCCCGAGAAGATTGTTCTCTTCGGAAGTCGAGCGCGAGGGGACGCGCGTGAAAACAGCGATTATGATTTCCTCGTGATTAAGGATTCGGACGAGCCACCACATCGGCGCGAAGTTCCGCTCTACCTTGCCCTGGCGGACGTACACCTGCCCATCGCGGTAGTGGTGTATACCCCTGAGGAGGTTAACGATTGGCGCGAGGTTCCACAAGCCTTCGTCACCACCGCACTTCGCGAGGGAAGAGTCGTTTATGAAAGACCGCGCTGACTTGGTGCGAGGCTTGCTGCGGAAGGCGGCGAGCGACAGGTTAAGCATGGAAGCCACGCTCAAGGTCGGGGCGTTTGACGGAGCTTGTTTCCACGCTCAGCAGGCGGCCGAGAAATACCTCAAGGCGTTTCTTACCTATCATGCCGCTTCGTTCCCTTTCACCCATAATCTCGCGGAGTAGACCGAGCTTTGCGCGGCAGTTGATGCGGAATTCCGCTTGCTGAAGTCGCGCGCTGCTCCGCTCACCACCTACGCCGTAAGGCTCCGCTATGACGACTTGCTGTGGCCCAGCCGGGAGGAAACCGATGAAGCGCGTTCCGTGGTGTCGGAGGTGGAACGGATGGTCCTAAGCCGGCTGCCCAGGGAAATCACCGAAACGATCAGCTAGGGCAGATCCTCTCTGCAATTCTCACTGTGTTTCTACCTGCGCCTCCTGCGACGGCGCGCTCTCGTTGCCGGAGAGGTCGACGGCCGTCACCTGGTAAGCGTAAGCGCGTCCGGGCTGGACCGTAGCGTCGCGAAGCAAAGGCGTGCGCAAGAGTTCCTTCGTGATTTTGGTCGGGGGGCCCTGGCCCTCGTGACGGTAGGCGTAGTAGCCAGCGAGGTCGGGTTCGGTGTTGGCGGTCCAGAGCAATTCGACTGCGCCGGGAGAATACACCGCGGTCAAACCCGTGGGTGCCGCGGGGGGAAAGATATCACGCGCTGTGACCTCCGCAACCTCTGAATCACCGCTATCTCCCTCGACGCCCTGCGCGCGCAGCATCGCCCGGACCCGATAATAATACGTGCGCCCAATTTCGATATTACTGTCGAGGAAGGGAGGCTCGGAAGTTTCCGTCAGGAAGGAATAGGACTCGGGTTTCCCGGTGGTGCTCCGGTAGATCCGGTAGCCCGCGAGCGCGTCCAGCGGCTTTCCACTGAGGGTCTGGACAGGACGCGTCCAGCGCAGTTCGATGGCCTTCTCGGCCGTCACGGCGACCAGATTCATCACGGGGCGCGGAACATCCAACAGCGGAAGAGAAATCTTGTTCGAGGGATCGCTCTCCAGCGGGCGACGCCGGAAGCCGCGCGTGAGGGTGCGAACTTCCAGCGTCAAGATGGATCCCTGTTGCTCGGCAAATTCCTTTTCAGAAAGCGCCGCCGAATAGACGAGGCGCTCCCCGCGAAGGTGCGCCTGCCACTGGCTGGGGCCCAGATCGATCCAAAGTGAGAGCACGAGCGCCGGCGGAGCGGTCGTCCCCGGCTGCATTGCACCGCGGAAGAATTCGACTTCAAGCGGCTCGGTCAGGCGCCTCCCGTCGGTAGCGAGTTGCGGAAGGGTGAAGCGGAATTCCAGGGTGTGGCCGACCTGCTCCACACTCAGATCCTTCACGGCCTCGGGCCTCTCGACACGCGGCGGCTGTGGGGGGCCTTGCGTGCCACAGCCCGCCAGAAGCACGAGTGAAAGCGCCACCACGGCAAAGTGCCGCGCCGGGCGCACGCAGGAGCACCGTGAAAAAAAGAAAGAAAGCGGGGGCGGAGTCGAGCCGGCGTCAGCGGTTTGGCGCTCGCGAGGAGGGCGGCTCACAGGATGTATCGGCTGAGGTCCTGGTTCTTGACGATATCGGCCAACTGCTTCTGGACGTAGTCTCCATCGATGCGCACGGTTTTCTTCTTCAGGTCCGGGCCTTCGAAGGAAATCTCGTCCAGCAACTTTTCCATGATGGTATGGAGCCGGCGCGCTCCGATGTTCTCGGTCTGCTCGTTGACGGCGGCGGAGAATTTCGCGATCGCCTCCAGGGCTTCGTCCGTAAAGGAAAGCTTGATGCCTTCGGTCTCGAGCAGCGCGGTGTATTGCTTCACCAGCGCGCTTTTTGGCTCCTTCAGGATGCGAATGAAATCATTCACGGTCAGGGAATGTAATTCCACGCGGATCGGGAAGCGGCCCTGGAGCTCCGGAATCAGGTCCGAGGGCTTGCTGACGTGGAAGGCGCCGGCGGCGATGAACAGGATGTGGTCCGTGCGAACCATCCCGTAGCGGGTATTGACGGTGGTCCCTTCCACAATCGGCAGGATATCGCGCTGCACGCCTTCGCGGCTGACGTCGGGGCCATGGCCGCGCTCCCGGCCCGCGATCTTGTCGATTTCATCGAGGAAAATGATGCCTGATTGCTCCGCGCGCTCGACGGCGATGCGCGTCACCTGGTCCATGTCGATCAGCTTGTTCTCTTCTTCTTGGATCAGGTAATCCATAGCTTCGGTCACGCGCATGCGGCGTTTCTTGCTGCGCTGGCCGAACAGGCCGGGGAGGATGTCCTTGATGTTGATGTCCATCTCCTCGATGCCCTGGGAGGAGATGATCTCGAAGGCGGGGAAGCTCCGGTCGCGGACTTCGACTTCCACCTCGCGCTCGTCGAGTTTGCCTTCGCGAAGCTGAGCGCGCAGCTTTTCACGCGTGCGCTGAAACTGTTCGAGCGCCGCGGCGGCCTGCTCTTCGCCGTTCCCACCGGGCTTCTCGTGCCGTCGCAGGGGGGCCGGCGGAGGCAGCAGCAGGTCGAGCAGCCGCTCTTCGGCGTTTTGCTCGGCTTTTTCCGCCACCTCGTCCACGCGTTCCTCGCGCACCATGTCGATAGAAACTTCCACCAGGTCGCGAATCATGGATTCCACGTCGCGGCCGACGTATCCGACTTCCGTAAAGCGAGAAGCCTCCACCTTGAGGAAGGGGGAGTTCGTCAGGCGCGCGAGGCGTCGCGCGATCTCGGTTTTGCCCACTCCCGTGGGCCCGATCATGATGATGTTCTTGGGGAGGATTTCCTCGGCCAGTTCGGGCGTGAGTTTCTGTCGGCGCATGCGGTTGCGCAGCGCGACGGCCACGGAACGTTTGGCGTCGTTCTGGCCCACAACGTATTTATCCAGCTCCGTGACGATCTGGCGGGGCGTCAGCTCGTCCAGGGAGGTGGCGGTGTCGATACTTTCCGGCAAGTAAAAGACCATGGGTGTGGGTCCGTCGTGCTGTCCGAAGTTCTTGGGTGACGCAGTGTTCTTTCTCGGTCAGGGATTCGAGGGCGTCTACCCTCCGGACCGACGGGCCTTGGATTCTCCTAAATCTCCTCGATCGTTACTTGATCGTTGGTGAAAATGCAGATTTGGCCGGCCACCGCCATCGCTTCTTCCACGATCTGCCGCGCGCTGAGCGCAGTGTGCTTGGCCAGGGCGCGGGCGGCGGCCAGGGCGTAAGGCCCGCCGGAACCAATCGCCACGATGCCGTCGTCCGGTTCGATTACATCGCCGTTGCCGCTTACCAGGTACGTATACTTTTCGTCCGCGACCAGGAGCAAGGCTTCGAGGTGACGCAACGCCCGGTCCGTCCGCCAATCCTTGGCGAGTTCGACCACGGCGCGGCTCAGGTTGCCGTGGTATTCGTCGAGCTTCTGCTCGAAGCGGGCGAAGAGCGAGAGCGCGTCCGCGGTGCTCCCGGCGAAGCCCGCCACGACTTTATCGCTATAAAGCCGGCGGATTTTGCGGGCCTTCTGCTTGACGACACTCTCCCCCATGGTCACCTGGCCGTCGCCGCCCATGGCCAGGTGACCATTGCGCCGGACACACAGAATTGTCGTGCTCCTCAGCCCGGAGGATTTTCTCACGAACGCTCCAACCGAAGCATTATAGCAGATGATGCGCTCTTCAGCGGATGGGGTTGAAATAGTCGGCGGGATAATCCTCATTATATTGCGCGGAGGTGCGGAAGGTTTCTCCCACCCGGTCGCCGTCCATGAACCGCGCGATGTGCATGGGAGTCACGACGCCCTCAAACTCCTGGTAATCGCCGTATTCATCCGCGTAATCATCCCAGTCCCCGGTCTTGGGATTTTGAGCTCGGTAGGAAATCCGGATGGGGAGAAACTTCTGGTGATGGAGTTCCAGCTTAATGTGGCCGCCGCCGGTCTCGTAAATATCCAGGGCTTGGGTCGGTATGTTATCCACGAAATCCACGCCGCCCAGTTGGATCAGGACGCCGGGCTCGTGGATGCGCAGGCGCAGCAGGTTTTCCAGACTGTACCGGTTCGCCACCTTCCAGCGTTCCACCTGCTCGGGATACTGCGAGGTCAGGCCGTAGCGGTCCAACTCCCAGGCGCGGTCCCCATTGTTGATCAGGATGACCGGCTTGTCTTTTCCGTAGGAAAACCGGCGCTTGTCGGGATATTCGACGTAACTCACAAAGGGCGCCATGCCCGTTGTGGCTTCCTCGCGCACAGAGAAGACGCGGCCGCGCGTGGTCATCGTCTTGAAGTTCATGAAGGCCGAACCACCGAGCGCCTGGAGGCAACGTTCCAGGTACGGCTGCGCCTTGGGATCGATGCGCGGAGGAAGTGGACTCTGCTGCGCGCACAGGCCTGCGGGCAGCAACGCCACCAGTGCGGCGAGTCCCACGAGGATCATTGGCAATCGAAAGCGGATTGATTTAGCCACAGAGGACGTTACCCCCGTTCACGTTGAGAACTTCTCCCGTCATATAAGATGCCAGCGACGAGGCCAGAAACAGTATGGGCATGGCAATTTCTTCTGCTCGCGCAAAGCGGCGCAGCGGGATGGTGGAAACCGCCTGGCGATAGGCAGGTCGGTCCCTCGAGACCGGTGCGGACATCTCCGTGTCCACCCAGCCGGGGGCGATGCAATTCACCAGAATGTGATGCGGGGCCAACTCGGTCGAAAGCCCTTTGACCAGGCTGATGACGCCGCCTTTGGCGGCTCCATAGTGGGTGTGGAAGGCCTCACCGCGCTGCCCGGCCGTCGAGGAAACCACGATGATTCGGCCGCCCTGCGCGCGAATCATGTGAGGCACGGCATGATGAACCACCGTGTAGGCACCCTTGAGATTAATCGCCGTCATCTCATCCCACTGCTTTTCCGTCATCTTCTCGATGGGGAGGGATTCGGCATTCCAGATGCCGGCGTTGGCCACCAGGATGTCGAGCCGGCCATAGCGGCGCACCGCCTCATTGATGAGTTTCTTCGAGTCGGCCATCTTTGTGACATCGGCACGCACCGCGCAAACGCTGCCCCTGTGGCCGCACTGGGCGACGACGGCGCGGGCACGGCGCGCGGCCTTCAGGTAACTGAATACGACCTTCGCGCCGGCTTCCGCCAGAAGCTTCACCGTGGCGGCGCCGATGCCTCTCGACCCGCCGGTAACGACCGCGACTTGATTGTCCAGCCGAATCTCCATAGAAACCTGAGCGTCATTCGGGCACTCGTCGTGTCAAGCAAGTCCGCGCCGCGTCAATCGTGCGCGGGCACGAAGCGCGAAGCGATTTGGGCGCGCACGCGCTCGCACAGCGCGTCCGCATCCTTAGGCGTCAGGCCCGAGGTCGGAATAGGCCGGTGAACGATCATTTCCGTCTGCCCGCTGCGAACGTGATACGTGTCGGGCTTCAGCACCTGCCGCGTACCATTCAGGGTAATGGGCACGATCGGCACACCGGCGAGAATCGCCAGGTGAAAGCTTCCAGTCTTGAACGGCAGCATCTGGCCGTCGCGGCTGCGATGGCCCTCGGGGAATAGCACTACGGAGCTTCCGGCGCGAATTCGTTCCGCGGCCTGTTCCAGGCTCTTCAGGCTCTGCCGCGGCCGGCCGCGGTCAACAGGAATATGCCCGGACCGCCGCAAGTGCCACCCGAGGAACGGCAGGTGAAACAGCGACCGCTTGGCGACAAAGCGAAACTGCACCGGCAAATTGACGAAGAGAACGGGAATATCCATCGCGCTCTGGTGATTCACGCAGAAGATCGCGGTGGCGTGTGGGTCCAGACTCTCCAAGCCCTCGACCCGCACGCGGATGCCGCCGGTAGCCAGGATGGCCCTGGACCAAGCACGCGCGCAGCCATGTTGCCACCGGCCGTGAGCATCAAACAGCGAGCCGCCGAGCGAGGCCGTACCGCACACGGCGGTATAAAGGTAAATGAGGTTGTTGGTGAAGAGCAGGGACCGCGCGTAACTGAGGTAGTGCCTGGTGCGGGCGCCCGCCAGAGGCTTTTTCGCCGGGACTGTCGAGACCGTGTCCATGTTCGATTCAGGCCGGGCGGCTGGCGGCGGAGCGATTTGCGAATTCTTCCAGGCGCAGCGTTCCCTCCGCAAGGGCCTTTTTCACCGCGCCGACCAAGAAGAGCGAGCCCAGTACCAGGACCACATCCTCGGGAGAGCTTGCGCAACAAGCTTCCTCGAGCGCACGCGCGGGATCGGATTCGATGATCACACGCGGCGGACGCGTCCGGGTGGCCGCCAGGATTTCCTCCGGCGTCGCGGCGCGCGCCAGGTCGGGGTGCGTCAGATAAATCTCGTCGGCGAGCGGAAAGAGGATCTCGCTGATTTCGCCGATGGCCTTATCGCGCATCGAGGCGTAGACCAACCGCCGGCGCCGACCGGCAAGATGGTCCCGAATGAAATCGGCAACCTCCCGTGCCGCGGCGGGATTGTGCGCGCCGTCGAGCAGCACCAGAGGATGGTCCAGGATTTCCTCCAAACGGCCGGGCCATACGGCACGCCGCAGCCCTTCCCGAATGGCGTGGGGAGTGATGTTAAAGCCCTCCTGCGCCAGGCGCCACGCCGCAGTCACCGCCGCCACGGCGTTCTTGACCTGGAATCGTCCGCGTAGCGGCGCCTGCAAGTTGCTCAGACAATCGCCGTTGAGTAAAAGATTGAATGCGTAGAGGCCCTGGCGGTCGCTCAGGTTGGATACTCTGGCGAATCCCGAGGTCTCAAGCAACTCCGCCTGCAGTTCGTCGCAACGCCGGCGAATCACATCGTTCGCCTCGGGGTGCTCGCAACTCGAGATCACAGGCCGGCCGGGCCGGATGACGCCCGCTTTCTCCGCGGCAATGGCGGCGTGGGTCGTGCCGAGGAACTCCACGTGGTCGAGGCCGATATTGGTAATGACCGCGACGCGCGGCTCGGTCACGTTCGTGGCGTCGAGGCGGCCACCCATGCCGACTTCGAGCACCGCAAATTGCACACCCGCGCGCGCGAAATGCAGGAACGCCGTCGCGGTGAGGAACTCGAAGAAGCTGGGAACCTGCTCCAGGGATTTTTCTTCCACCAGCCGGTCGACCGTCTGGCGCACCGCCGTGAAGGCCGCCGCGAAGTCGTCGTCGGAGATTTCCTGCCCGTTCACGCGCATGCGCTCGTTGACGCGCACGAGG
>JAIQGA010000060.1 GCA_020072925.1 Terriglobia bacterium
AAAATCCTTCCCTGTTCCGTCGAGCTTCAGCTTCCAGATGTCGATGTTCCCCGCGCCGCGCTCTCCGCCCAGCCATGCGCACTGGCGGTCCGCCTCCACGCAGGTGTAAAGCCCGTCCGAGAAGATGCCCTCGGGCTCGTTGTAAGTCCCCGGCGCTTTTGAGAAGTTGGTGACTTGGCCTGTCCGCAAATCAATTCCCATCACCGACGCCATCCCGTGCGGCTCGTAACAACTGAAGGTCATCTTCGTGTCGTGATCGTAGAAATCCTGGGCTTCTATCACGCAACTTCGGTCTGGGTTTTCGTAAACAGTCCGCTGGTTGAGGAGCTTTGCGGCGCCGCCGGAAAGATCCAGGTCCGCGACGATCAGCCGCGACGCCTCCGGCGCAAGGTCGGGGGACTGCGCCGACGTCTGTGCAAAGGCGATTCTCAGACTCTGCTTCGAGATGGCCGCACCCTCGCTCATCTTCTGCCCTAGCTTCACGGGCTTCGAGCCGGGCTGCTTGCTGAGGAACCAGAGTTCATTGTCGCGCGAGCGGCTGATATGGATGTTTTCGAAATGGTCAGGACCGATCAGGATGTAATCGCCCGTCACCAGGTTCATCACGCGGAGAAAGACGGCGCCCGGCACATTGCACGTCAAGCAGCGAATCACGCGCGTCTTCAGGTCAATCACCATCGCATCGCCAAAGCTCTTTGCCATGAAGGCGACGCGCTGATTATCCGGGCAGATGTCGGCGCGCTCGCCGAAATGGGTAAGAATCTCAATGTTCGCGGGCAGATGCTCGAGGGGATTTCCCGCTTTCCTCTCCGCGCCCTCACTCGCCACGGGCACAAGCAGAAGCAATAATGCGATTAGCGGTCTCATGATCTTCATCTCCAGCGCTCAAAAGCTTCGCGGCTTCACCGCCACTTTATTCACTCACGCGGTACACCACGCAAGCATGCGGCTGCAAGCTCAGCTTGAGCGAACTCGCGGGGCCGAGGTCCTTGTGCTCCCAGAGGTCGCGCAGGTTGTACGCCTTGCCCAAAACCAAGCCCACCTCGTTCCATCCAAGCAGGACGTTCTGCGGGCTCTCGCCGCGATTGAAGATCGCTAGGTAATGGCCTCTCCCGTCCTCCGGCTTGGCCGACCAGATCACCGTTGCGTTAGTTGTGATCAGCGGCCGGTTGCCGGTCGAGTGCTGATTGACGGCAAGGACTTCCGGGTTCGTGAGAAGCGAGGTAGTCCAGTCATCGCTGCGCGGCAGGTCGCCGCCGATAATCAGTGGCGAGCGCATGATCGACCAAAGGGTAAGCAGCGTGCGTTGTTCGTCGTGGGTGAAGCGCGTCGGGCGCGCCGTTCCTAATCCCGGCCGCGGGCCGATGTAGCCAATGGGAAGCATATCGGCGTCCGGCCAATGACCCGGGCCAATATATGGCGCCCAGCCGACGGCCGTCGCGAACTGCCCGTGCAGGGTCTGCGTCCAAGGCTGGTCCGGCGAAGGATTCCAGTAATCCCAGAAGTCATCGGAGATCCGCCACATCTGCGCGTACTTGCGGACGTCGTCGGCCACCGCCAGCGAGGTCGGCCCCGGCGAGAGGCTCAGGACAATCGGACGGCCCGCCTTCCCCAGCGCCGTGCTGATCATGCGAATCTCGCTCGCCTTGTACGGACGGCTCGAGATGCAATCCACCTTGATGAAGTCCAGCCCCCAACTCGCGTAGAGCTTCGCGACGGAATCGTAATAGGCTTGCCCCGCGGCATTGTCCTTCACACCGTAGTTGTCGGGATTCCACGAGCAGGTGTCGGATTGATCGGCGGCGTCGGCGGCATGATACGACGAGCCGGCAATCGGCAGGTTCTTCGCCACCGCTTCCCGGGGAATGCCGCGAATGATGTGGAGGCCGAATTTCAGCCCGAGCGCATGCACGTAATCGGCGAGCGGCTTGAAGCCCGCGCCTTGAGTGGCCGAAGGGAAACGATTCGGCGCGGGCAGGTAGCGGCTTTCGCTGTCGAGGGTGAATTGCCAGGCGGGCTTGCCGCCGCTTTCGGGATTCTGCAAGTACCAACCCTCATCCACCACCGCGTACTGCCAGCCGAACCCCTTCAGGTGCTTCGCCATCCAATCAACGTTCGCCTTGTACTCCACTTCATTGATCGTCAGGCCGTACGAGTCCCAACTGTTCCAGCCCATGGGCGGAGTCGCCGCGAGCCTGGGTTGCGCGCGCTCCGCCTGCTTAGCGGAAAGTGACAGAAGACCCGCGGCGAAAAGTATGATTGCCGCAAAAGCCGCACGTTTCATCTGAGACCTCCTTTTATCGCCAGCGCAATGCCTCCCAGCGTTCCGGCATTTTCGCCCAGTTGTGACGGTTTGACCTCGACACCGTCCGTGGGGAACATATGGACACGCTCACGAATCGTCCGACGAACGGCATCGAAAAGCAGATCGCCGATCAGCGCCACGCCTCCTCCGAGAACGATGAGGTCCGGATGCAGCGTGACCACCACGTTGACGATTCCAATCCCGAGATATTCCGCAGCGCGTACAATCGCCTCTCGTACCGTCTCGTCCCCGGCGCACGCCGCTTCGACCATCGCCTTAGTGGTCACCTCAGAAGCATCTCCACGGCAGAGTTCGTGGAGCTTTGGCGCCAGCCCCGTTTGCATCAGCCGGATGCCCTCCGCGGTGATGGCGGGCCCGCTCGCAAGAGTTTCCAGGCATCCGCGGTTTCCGCAGCCGCAGCGTGGGCCATCCGGCAGGATGATCTGATGACCCAACTCGCCCGCGGCGCCCAGCGGGCCCAGCCGAAGCTTGCCGTCGATGGCGACTCCGCCTCCGATTCCCGTCCCCAGCGCGAAGAACACCATCGTCCCTGCGGTTCGCCCGTGCCCGAAGGTGAGTTCACCTAGCGTCGCCATGCGGACGTCATTTAGCAGGTAAACTGGACACCCCACCTGCGGCGCAAGAATCTCGCGTACTGGGACGTCGCGCCATTGGGTAGGCAGGTTCGGGAAGAATTTCGTGGTGCCGTTCTTCACGTCCACAAGGCCCGGGCATCCCATCCCCAGCCCCGCGGGCGAGGAGTCGGCCATACGGCTGAGCGCATTCACGAGCCCGGCGATCCGGTCGAGGACAGCGCGAGGGCCCTCGTGCGATTGCGTGGGCGTGCAATCGGAACAGATAATCCGCCCGGATTCGTCGCCGTACGCGCATTTGATGTTTGTGCCGCCCAGGTCCACACTCGCGTAAACTGCAGCCATCTATGCCTTCCCCTTTCCTGGCGAAAAATGGCGCAAGCACCTTGCGCTCTGCCTGAACACTGCAGTTGTTCCTTACGTCGTCGCCTGGAAGGCCCTCACCGGACGACGGTCAACGTTGCCGCCCTGCTAATCGCGTCCGGCGAAGTTCCATTCGACACCACACAGCGGAACATCACTCCGTTATCCTCGGGGCGCGTCGAGGGAATCCGATAGAAACTTGAGGATTCTCCCGGGAGGTTCTCCCAATGTGCTCCCTGATCCGTACTCTTCTGCCACTGGTAAACCGCCCATGCCATTGCCTTGGGGCGAACGGCGAACATCACCGCCTGACCTATAGCGGCACTTGCATCGCTTGGCTGATATTCGAGTTCGGGCCCGTGAGAACGGGCCAACGCAGAATAGGCCTCAAGCTCTCGAACGCGCGGAAAGTGGCTTTGCCCACTATCGGACTTTCCAACTTTGCCAGTGATGCGCACTCCTTTCACGCTGACATTGGTGGGAAACGTGAAGATGAAATCCGCCATGCCCGAGCGCTCATCGGCAGCATAGGCTGAGGGCGCGACGGTGCAGCCGGAAGCGTCTTGCCAATTCCTGCCGTCTGCGGTCACCTGGAGGCGCGGCGGTTCGTCGAAATACCCGCTCAGGCCGCTGACCGATCCCTGGCGGAACCACACCTGCCTCATGCTCTGAAGCGTGGTCCACAGAATCCCCACCGAGACTTCTCGCGGTGATGCGCTGTCGTAACCTGCATTGACGCTGGCGCGCAGGTCGCCATCGGCCAACGCGGGTAGGGAAAACACGCCCGTGGCGCCGGTGTGTGGATCTTCCGTTGTGAACGGTTCCGCACCCGGCAAGCGAGCGAGGTTCGGCCGCACGATATCAAGGGTGACTTGGGCCGTGGCGCTTGCCAGTTCGCCATCGCTAACCCGGAAGCTCACCAGATCGCTTCCGAGGTAGTCAGCCTCAGGCGTATAGATGAGTTCCGGCGCAGAGCCGGTCAACTTCCCATGGTAGGGACCTGTGAGGGAGTAGGTGAGGGTCCTGCCGGCCGCGCTCTTCGCCACGAGCTTGATCTCAATCGAAGAATTCTGGCCTACCGTCACTAACTGATTCTGGACGGAGGGCGGCTGAGGAATAGCCTCGTCAGTAACCTGCACCTCCCCGGAGGAATCATGCCGGATACGAAGGACGCCGGGCACGTCGCCCGGCGCGTCCGACGTGTACCCCTCTTGACGGTTGAGGTCTGCCACGGCCCCCAGCCGCACCAACCTCGCCCCGCCTGCTGTGATCCGCGTCGGCTCAAACGCCACCCGCAACAATTCCTGTGAAGCAACGTCAAACGTCGTGTAGGTGATGCGCTGTGGAGCGTAGGCGATTTGTTTCACAACGGAACTTGACCTTAGAAGATGGCTCTGGTCGTGCGGCGATAATTCCGGGTCCGCTGCCATGGCGCGGAGATAGTGGCGCACGTAGTCGCCGTACCCATCCGTGAGCCACACGTCATCATACGGATAACGATTGTTGCCGGCATCACCCACCATATAAGTGGCCCAGTTCAGCTCGCGGATGGCGTCCTCCTGATTCGATCTGTCGCCGGTTTTCTCCCCGTAGAGCAACATAACGGAGGCGTGGCGAGAACTGTGACTGTTCCCCGGGACCAGATAGGCCGTCTGCTCGTTGGTGGCGCGCACGCCGTATTTCAGCCAGGCATCATTCTCGAACATTGTCTGCGTCCATGCCAGAATAGCCCGCGCATCCTCACGCCAGTTCGGATCCCATTCCGGATGCTCCATGATGTACATTGCCATGGTATCGGCGTTGATCTCGGAGTCCGACCAGCCAGGAATGTCTTCGAAGAACGGTCCCCAGCGATTGTTCCGCAGGGGATACTCCTTTAGCCATGCGCTGAGGGCTGCTTTGGCCGCCCGGTAGGCGGCGACATGACCCCTCTTCAGATTGACCAATCCATCGAACAGCCGAAGCGCCCCCGTATAGTTGGTCGTGTAAGGCAGGCTTACCATGTCTGTAGTGGCGTTGACACGGTAGGGCCAAGGGGAGTGCTCGGCATCGCCCGGCGCGATCTTGATGGCAAGAACATCTGCAATGGAAATCGCCGAGTTCAGGTATTTCTCATTCCCCGTGAGCTTGTACAAGGTGAGCAACTCGGCGGCGAAGGAAGCTGCCTTGTCCGGCTGCAGGTATCCCTTGCCCGCGCGCATGTCGCCGTCGTACACACCCGAATGCAAATCGGTGTTGTAGGGATAAGGAAGGCCCGGCCACTGGGAATCAGGCGCGGAGAGGCTGTGGGCGAGGTAATAGTCAGCGATGTATTCCATGTTTTCGATGAGCGAAGGGTCGCCGGAGTATTCGTAGAGTAGATGCCAGGAGGAAAGCGCCATGGCCAGTTGGTCGCCGCCCAACCCGCGTGGATCTTCGCCGGGGTCCTGCCACACCTGGTGCTGCAGATAGTATTTCGCACCGTTCGGACAGGACTTCATGTTCTTCCAAAACTCCCAGACCTTCATGATGCAATGGTCATAAGCCACGCCCGGATCCGGCGAGTACCAGGGGAGAATGTATCCGCGCGCGTCGGTCTTGATTTCGTGCTGAACGAGTTGCTCCCCGGGAGCGCACCAGTTGACCTCCGAGCCGACCATAAGAACAAAGCAAAGCCCCGCGAGCGCGATTCGTCGAGCGCGTTTCTTCAAGGCAGTTCTCCTTGATCTGATCCTTACGTGCTGCGCCAAGCTTACTACAGTGTCGGCGTGAAACGAGGCGACATTCCGCTCAGATTATTGTGATAAACTCCGTCGCACTGGACCCAACGATTGATGCCCTCGCTGTCTCCGGAACGTGTAGGACGCAAGCTCATGCAAATAGTTGTTATGCAATCTGCCGGCAGCCGCACGCGTGCCACTGGGGAGGAATCATATGCCTGACCGCCCGAATCGTCGCGACTTTCTGAGAGGCTCAGCCCTCGCCGCGCTGGGAGGCGTCGTCGCAAGGTCCACGGCGGGACAAGCCGCTCCGGTTGACCCAGCGGAAAATTCTGCCCTCGCCCTTCCCCCAGAGTCCCACCTGGGTCTTCCCGTGGGGAAGCTCGGGAATCTCCGGGTGACGCGGTTGTTTCTGGGCTGTAACCAGGTGAGCGGCTACGCGCATTCCCGCGACCTCAACTACGTGAATCGCCTGATGAATGAATACCAGACCGACGAGCGCGTGCTGAACACCTGGCAACTGTGTGAGGAGCTGGGCATCAACACGCTGCTTTCCGATCCTTTTGAGAAGCCGGTTCGACTGATGAAGCGCTACCGGAAGGAGCGCGGCGGAAAGATCCAGTGGATATCCGAGATTCATCCCCAAAAGTATCAGTACGAAATTCGGCTTCCCGATCTGAAAGAACACCTGAAGGTAGTGCTCGACTATGAACCCCACGCGCTCTACATCCAGGGCGCAATTTGCGACGCCTTCGTCGATCGGGGGCTGATCGAAGAACTCGGCGAAGCTTTGGAGTTGATGAAGCAGTCGCGATTGCCTTGCGGCCTGGGCGCCCACTCCGTCGAGACCCCCAAGGCCTGCATGAAAGCGGACCTTCAACCCGACTTCTTCATGAAAACCTTCCACTCCGACGATTACTGGTCCGCCACGCCGCGCGAACAGCGTATCGAGTTCAACGTGGATACCAGGGGCCCCACCAACCACGACAACATCTGGGATATCAAGCCGGGGGTAACCCGTGAATCGATGGCCCGGTTCGCAAAACCCTGGATTGCTTTCAAGGTGATGGCCGCCGGCGCCATTCCGCCTGAGAAAGCATTTCGGTTTGCTTTCCAGGGCGGAGCCGATTTCATCTGTGCCGGCATGTTTGATTTCCAGGTTGCTGAAGATGTGGCGATCGCTAAGAAGGTCCTGGCGGAATCGCTGGACCGGCAGCGTCCTTGGAGGGCATAGCCAGAAGTCCTGGCGGCAAAGGCCGCGCGGTCAAGACGAGATCTCCGATACCCCTCCGAGTTGGCTCAATGGAAGAGTAGCCGCGATCCTCGAAACGATCTTCGAGCCGTCTGGACAGAATCGATAGGAGCAAAGCAGAATTCAGATTTCCGGAGCGCGCTAGTTCGCGGCTGTCACGAGGGTGGCAGGTACAGGCTTTGCCGCCAGATGAGTATCAAGGAAGGTTTTCAGTGAAACAAACTCCCCGCCTCGTAGGAGCTCACGGACGCGTTGTTCCATGCGGCCCAGATTGAGGTAGTGGCGAAACCTTGACTTCAATTTGCCGGAGAGGCGTGGTTGTTGCGGGTCGAGTTCCCAGGGATGGAAGTACACGACGGCGGATCTCCCCTCGCGCTCCCGGATTCGCCGCAATGCCCAGCGCGTATACCACATGGGAAGGATTCGCAAATAGCCTCCGCCCGCGACGGGCAGATTGCGCCCAAAGACCCGGACCGTCTGCGGAGGGATCTCGTAGAGCGAACTTCCGCTTCGAAATCGCCATTTGTAAGGGAAGCGCGGGGCGCTGGGCATCCCGTAAAGGTCGTGTTTGACCGGAAAGACGCTGGAATCGTAGAGGAAACCTTCCTCGGCGAGAATCTCCAGCGCCCAGAGCGATTCCTGCCGGATTGAAAACGTGGGCGCGCGATATCCCAGCACTTTCTCACCGCCTGCATCCTCGATGGCCGCGCGAGCCCGACGCATGTCTTCACGAAACTCCCGCGTGGTCATGGTGAAAACACGCCGGTGCATGTGACTGTGGCATGCCACCTCGTGCCCTGCCGCCAGGATTTGGCGCACCAGCCCCGGTTCCCTTTCGGCGACCCAGCCCAGGACAAAGAACGTCGCGTGAGCCCCCACTTCGGCAAATAGCTCCAGGACGCGATGCGTGTTCTGGACTACCCTGGTTGGGAACTGCGGCCATGTCTCCGGTCGAATCCGATCCGCGAAAGCCTCCACGTGGAAATAGTCCTCCACGTCGACGCTCAGGGCATTGGGGAGACCCCTGCCCTGGCGCCACGCCGAATCGACGGGCAAGGCGAGGCTTTCGACCCTGGGGGGTGAGTTTTCCGAGCTGACGGTCATGTATCAAGTCGGCCCGCTTGATGACAGCGGGATCTTGTTCAAGTTCCTTCCGCGCGCGATTCACCAGGGGAAGCGCGCACCGCGTTAGTCCTCCGCGCCGACGCCCACCGGCTCGGGGATGTTCACGTGAGTCCGGGCCCTTGCCGAGGGCAAATCGGCCTGCCGAATCTTGTAGAGCAGAGCCCGATAAGAAATACTCAAAGCCTTGGCGGCACGCTTTTGATTCCAGTGATGCGCTTGCAGGGCCTTGAGAATGATCTCGCGCTCGAGTGCCTGCACGGCGTCGCGTGTGACCCTCTTTAACGAAATAGATCCGCCCTCGGCGATCTCCATCTGAAAATTCATTGGTCCCCGAGTCGGAACGCTCAATTCGCTGACAACCGAGTCTTCGGAGCCCAGGACAACGTACCGCTTGATCAGGTTCTCCAGCTGGCGGATGTTTCCCGGCCATTCGTATTTTTGCAGGAGCTGAGTGAGGGAAGAAGATAGCGGGGGCGCCTGGCAATTGAACTTTTCATTGTAGTAAGCCAGGAAGTAGTCGGTCAACCCGGGGATATCCTCGCGCCGTTGCGCCAAGCGGGGAAGCTGGATCTTGACCACGTTAATGCGATAGAAAAGGTCTTCGCGAAACTTCCCCGCCTGGACCTCCTGCTCCAACTGGCGGTTGGTGGCGCAGATCACCCGCGCCTCGACCTGGGTATCTTCCTTCCCGCCGATCCGGCAGAAGCGTCCCTCCTGTAGGAATTGCAGGAATTTTGCCTGAAGGCCCAGCTCGAGCTCGGAAATTTCATCGAGAAACAACGTCCCGCCGTTGGCAAGTTCTGCGCGCCCCGGCTTCGAGCCATAGGCGCCCGTAAACGCGCCACGCTCATAGCCGAAAAGTTCACTCTCCAACAACGTTCCAGGAATCGCCGGGCAATTGACCTTGACCAGAGGTCCGTCGGCCCAAGTGGACAGCGAATGGATGAGCTTGGCGACGACCTCCTTCCCCGTTCCACTTTCCCCTTGAATGAGCACCGGTATATCCGCACACGCCACTCGCTCGACTTTCTGCCGGACGAGTTGCATGGGCTGCGATACCCCGAAAATGATCTCATCTGGCGGCATCTCCCCCAAGTTCGCGGACACCGGCGTCTTGGGGTTATTCGTTATCGTCCCCATTATCCCCTCTGCTCCGTATGAAAGATTTCTAGTTCAGCGAAGAGCATTGCACATTGCGCTCCAATTCCCTTCACATGCTTCAGGTAATCCGTCGGGCACTAACGGTCAGCCGCCGGCGCCATTTCGTACCTTTCGTTTCAAGGGGTTACAGTGGAGTCGCGCAGCCCTTCGGAATGCCTGTGGAAATCACGACGCAAAGAAATCCTAAAAGAGGTAGGTGGGAAAACATTTTCCCACATGGGAACTGATTTTCCCTTTTTGGCGGAAGTAGGCCTTGAGCAAGGAGGGCAGCACAGACGCTATGGCATGATCCGGGTGGTCGGTCGCCAGTGAGATGAGGCTCGCCGTCACGCCCGGTCTTCGAGCCCGTATTGGCGGATCTTGTAGAGCAGCGCCTTGTAACTGATATTCAAAAGCCGGGCGGCTTGCTTGCGATTCCAATTGGTCTTGTTCAGGGCGTCGCTAATGGCCTCCATTTCGGCTTCATCCTTGAGGCCGCGCACGAGAGATTTCAAGTCGCCGCTGGCCCGCTTGAGCGCCTTGGAAGCCGACCCGGCCTGAACTCCGGCCACGTCGCCGCCCCCTGAAAGGTCCTGGATGATCTGCGCTTCATCGCCGAGGATCAGAAACCGTTTGACGACGTTTTCCAGCTCGCGCAGGTTCCCCGGCCAGTCATAGCTCCGCGCGGCCGCGAGCATCGATTCGGAGATAGGCAGGGGATCGCGACCGTACCGCGCGGCAAACCGAAACAGGAAATGGCGGAGCAGAAGCTGGATTTCTTCCCGGCGTTCGCGTAGTGGTGGTACGTTGATCGTAAACGCGTTCAGCCGGTAATACAGGTCCTCTCGGAGCTTGTTCGTGGCGATAGCCTTGGGGATGTCGATATTGGTTGCCGCCAGGATGCGCACGTCCACCTGGATCTCGGAGCGGCTGCCCAGCCTGGAAAACTGATGGTCCTGCAAGACGTGCAGGAGCTTGGCCTGCAGGTTGGGCGACATCTCGCCGATTTCATCCAGGAGAATCGTGCCGCCGTCGCATTGCTCGAACTTGCCGGGCTTGGGTCTGACAGCGCCCGTGAACGCTCCCGTCTCATAGCCGAACAACTCGCTTTCCAGCAACTCACTGGGAAGAGCGGCGCAGTTCACCTTCAGGAACGTGCGGTTCCCGCGCGAAGACAGCTTGTGAATGAGGCGGGCGACCACTTCTTTCCCCGTGCCGCTCTCGCCCAGAATCAGCACCGGCACGTCCACGCGCGCCACCATGCCCACCTGGCTGCGGATCTTGAGCATGGGTTTGCTCGCCGCCACGAAGAAGACCTCGTCGCTCACTTCCTCGGCTTCCACTGGCTCCGCCACAGGGCCATCTGTCCTGGCATCTGGATGTAGGCTCCGTTGAATGACGGCATCCAGGCCGGCTTTGTGAAAGGGTTTGGGGAGGTAATCCTCAGCACCCAGGCGCATCGCCTGCACCACCGTTCGCGGGTTGTTCACGCACGAGAGCATGACCACCTTGATGTCCGGGCGCATTTCCCGCAGGCGCTCCAGGGTCTGCAAACCATCGAGCCCTGGCATGACCACGTCTAACAGGATCATGTCGGGGATCGAGCCGTTTTGAACGCGTTCCAGCGCCGCCTCGCCGCTCGAAACCGTCTCAACCTGATAGGAGTCGAGTTCCAGCAGCGTCTGCAGGTAACGCTGCATGTCGAGCTCATCGTCCACAACCAGGATGCTGCCTCGACTCGTCGACTTCTCCGCGCCCATCGATGCTCTCACGTCGAACTGGGGTGCAGGGGCAACAGGAAGGAAAACTTGCTGCCCGAGCCCACTTCACTTTCGACCCAGATCTTGCCCCCGTGGGCCTGGACCAATCTCTTGGAAATGGCCAGTCCCAGGCCGGTTCCCCCGGAGTGGACGGCCTCGGTCGGGACTTGAAAGAAATCGTTGAAGACTTCCTGATGATACTCCGCGGGGATCCCGCTGCCGGTGTCGGCAACCGTAATCCTGACCGCATTCGGGACCGCGGGGCTGCCGGTCTGCTTCGGCACGCCCTGCGGCGCCTCGCCCCGCTCGGGGCGCTCCCACGCGTAGGGCTCGGCCGTCAGCCATACCGTCCCCCCAGCGGGCGTGAACCTTAAAGAATTCTCCAGGAGGTTCGCCACCACCTGCTGAACTTTGTGGTAGTCGAATTCGAACTGCTCCAGCCGGGGATTGCTGGGGAAAAAAAGCGCGACACCCTTCTCGCGGAATTGGTCGATCCAGTAGCCACAGACCTCGGCCAGGCAGGCGTTCAGGTCACCGGTCTCGTACCGCAGGGTCACCTTCCCTGCCTCGAGCGAGCTGTAGGCTAGGAAGTCAGTGATAAATTCCTCCAGGTGCGCGGATGCCGCCCGCAGGTTCTCGAGGATCTGTTTTTGGCGGGCGGTGAGCGGGCCCGGTTTCTGGCTCAATAGTAAGTCTACATACCCCGGGATGACCGCCAGGGGCACCTTGAGTTGGTGGGTGACGGCTGCCAGGGCAACGGTGCGGCCCTGGACCTTCTCCTGCAGCCTGGCATGGGCCTCCAGAAGGTTTTTGTAGAGAGAATCCAAAGACACCGAGTCGTGGCCCGGCTTTGAGACCGGGGCACCTGGAGACGCTTTTGTGCTGTCTGCCATCCTCTACGCTTCTAGCACCCGGACTGATAGGATCTTCGCCCACCGTCTTCTGGGGCAGTTCTCCCAAAGTGACCTAGCCCGGACGGCAAACTCGTTGGGAGTCTTGGACTATCACCATTGTACGTTTCCGCAAAGCCAGTGTCAAGTTGGGGGACCCCGCAAGAATGTCACACCCCTCTGAGGGCGACCTCCCAACGAGAGGCAAGTATTTGTAACTACATGGAAAACAGTTTCATCCCCTCGCCAGAAGGCGGCGTGGAATGAAGGGCTATGAGACATATATATCTCGTGTGTTATCTCATACTTACAATTAGGAACGGCCATTTCAAATGGCCCCATGATTTGGCCACTTTTGTGCTACTGCTGGTCAGAAAGTGTTTGAGCCGGGGGTGACCTATAACTGCCGAACGTCGGCAATGGGAACGTCTACCACTAGCAATACCCCTCTTCTTGCGGGGGGTGGACAAGGGCGGCAGGGAGTTCTTCGACTACACAGCGGCTCTGAACTTCAGCGCTGGAGGGGCACTCGTCATCTCTCGCCACCCGCTTTCCCGCTCCTCGAAACTATGGATTGAGATGCCCAAGGCACCCTTGCCGAAGTCGTCTGTGCCTTCTTCGGCCCGGATCCTGAAAGCTAGGGTCGTTCGGGAAGCCACCAAAGTACCGTACAACATCTACGCGCTTCGCTTTAGCCGCCCGCTGGTCTAGCAACCCCCTTCCTCCCACCCCGACCCGATCCTTCAACTTCGCTCGCTATCGAATCGCATTCTGGCGCCGGTGCGTGCCGCGGGATTCCTTCCGAGCCCGCAACGTCGCAACATTGCGCGCCCAACGAATGGCAGCCGCAGGAAGAAATGCGATATGTATGGTAGAGAACTGTGGCGGTGTGACATTCGAGTGGTTGTGGGCCTGGAAGAGTTCACGCCGCAACTCCGATTGATCAAACATATTCTGGTTCTTCGTCGGTTCGCCAAATCTTGAGGCCGACTTTGGCCCCCCATGTGCTAAGTCTTAACGGGGCCCTTTTGGAGAACTGCATGAAAAACCTTGCCGACCGTCGCGAGTGGAAGCGCCTCCCTCTTGCCATCCCGGTTTTCGTACGAGGCACCGACAAGAATGGTGAGGAGTTTCTGGATTTCTCGGTCGCTCTGAATGTCAGCGGTGGAGGAGCGCTGCTCGTATGCCGGCAGCCTCTCAGTCGTTCCGCCCGGCTCTCTCTGGAAATGCCTTCCACCCCCCTTCCACGAGCTTTCCAGCTCCAGTCGCCGCGTTCCCTGAAAGCGCGCGTGATCCGGACGGCCAGCAAGGATTCCTACAACCTGTACGCTCTACGTTTCAATCGGCCATTGATATAATCGCCTCGCGAGGTTAGAATCTTCGCGCATGGCCGTCCCGGAGAACTCACCTATCCGAGTCGTCGCGCGTCTACGAGATGGACATCTCGTGCGCGGCTACATCGATAACATGCCCGCGAGCGAATTGGCAACCTTCCTCGAGCAAACCTTCAACTCTCTGCCGGGGGAAATCACCGTGCGTGTTGCGGAATCGGGCGAGACGTTGTGTATGCCGGTGGAGGCGCTCAAAGCTTTGTTTTTCGTGAAGTCTTTTGAGGGGCGCAGCGAGTATCGCGAGGTCAAGTTCTTCGACAAGAACCCTCCCATCAAGGGACTCTGGGTGCGCGTGCAGTTTTTCGACAGCGAGAGTCTGGAAGGCATCGTCCAGAACTCCATTGACTTCCTGGTTAAACCCGGCTTCTTTCTTAAGCCCCCGGATCCCGCCAGCAATAATGCCATCCTGTATGTGGTGAAGAGTTCGCTCGCCGACTTCCGCGTTCTGGGAGTCCACACCGATTACTAACACGGTGCCTTCGCGAGCGCCCCGTTTTCCAGCCTGGTTTCTTGGAGTGACCCTTCAGTTTTTTTGTGGTTGAAACTCCCCCAAAGCGGCATATACTGTAAGATCGGTTGCAGGTGAAGACACAAGGGACGGGCCGAAGCGTGAGGGCGTTTTGGAGCGCTGCACAGATTCTGCTTGTTGCCGCTCCAAGTTCTCACCCACGGTCGCGGAGAGAGGTCCGGAGTCGGCACAAGCTTATTCCCTGCGGAGCGCGGTTTTCTGGCCGCGCCGACGCGAAATGCAAGGAACCCTCGCACGCCGAAAATCTGAACCTCGATCGCACGCTGATGGTATAAGCCTCAAGAAGAGTTGGCTCGGCGTGTAAGGATGGCGCAATGTGGGGACTCGACTGGTTTAGTCGGCCGAAGACCGCTCAAGAGGAACGGGCCTCGCGGATCAAAGCCGAAGTTGCCCTGACCTTCCGCCCGGTCGGCGGCTTCTCTTGGACTCAGGGGCGAATGGAGAACATCAGTAAGTCGGGAATCCTGCTCAAGACCCAACAAGCCGTCAATGTGGGCACGCGCATTGAAATGAAGTTCGCGCCTCCCCCCAATGTTTGGGAGGACTCGACGGGTCTTGTCCTCTGCCGGGGAAAGATCGTGCGCGCCTTCCCCTCAGAGGGCTCGCCCGGTAGGACCAGCCTCGGGGTAAAGATTCTGGGTGTCAACCCTGCTCGCCCCGCTGCGGAGTGGTAAGCTTCGCTCCTCGTTCTACCCGCTAAAACGAAAATCTCACCTGCAAGTCGAGGCGGCGGACCGCCGCCTGGCTGGAGAAAGGCCCGCCGGCCAGCGAATTGGACTGGCCGAAGATGGGCGAGGTGAGATTGCCCACCGGCGTCCCCAGGTTGACCATGTTAAATATATTGCGGGCCATAATGCTGAACTCGAGGTTATACCGCGATTCGGAAGGCGCGCCGCCCCAGAAGCCACCCCCGCCGCCGCTGCTTAGCCCGCGCCCGCCCAGCCCTCCTCCGCGCGGGCCGTGCCAGCCCCCGCCGCCGGGGCCGCGCGATCCCTCCGGCTTCTTGCCGAAACCGAAAGTCTTCGCCAAGCGCAGGTTCAGCACGAACTGGCCGGGGCCTGTGCCGTAGTACGGCGGAAGCAGGGGTTCGCCCGCCACCGGCAGCGTGTTGAAGGTGCCGAGGGAGGTGGCAATGATTCCCGGTCCAGTGGCTCCCGGCGCCGCCAGCGCCGGCCGGTCATTGAAAACTGACGTGCCGAACAAATCCTGTCCCAGAGTGATGTTGAAGGGTGGCCCGGAATTCGCCATCATGAAGGGACTGATGCGGAATCCCCTCGGCAGCCCGAACGTGCCGCCCACGAATACCCGGTGGCGCACATCGAACGCCGCCCGGCCATAATCCGCCAGGAGGTCGTAGGGATTCATGGGAAAGCTGCCGGGACCGCCCGCATTGCTGTCGGCATAACTGAGCGTGTAGAAGCCAAAGAGCGTCAGCCTCGTGCCCATCCGGACGTTGAAGTTCGAAATGAGCTGGTTTTGATTGAAGAGACCATCCGACTCGTACTGGAACAGATTCCCAACATCACCGTACGGCCGGACGCCACTTGTGGGATCGGCAGGATCATAAGTTCCTGGCAATGGCGTGTTGATGTTGCGCGTCAGGAGTTGATGGACGCCATGGGAATTGAGATAGGTAACGGACGCCGTGGCCCTCCGGTTGATTTGTCGTTCCAGACCCACCGCCGCCTGAATGGTGTAAGGCGCCTGGAGATTGGGGTCAATCTGGTACATCGTGGGAAACGACTGCCCGCTCGCCAGAGCGCTGAGGGTGCTCAATGCAGGGACGTTCGGAAAGAAGTCCGGCGACAAGACCACGTAGCGCTGTTGATTGATGCCATTCAGTCGCTCCGCCTGGAGGACCTGAGATTCCTGGAAGCGGTCGTAGAAAACGCCGGCGCCGGCGCGCAGGACCGTCTTGGGATTCTTACCGCCGCCCAAGCCCCAGGCCAGCCCGATGCGGGGCGCGAAATCCGCATGGTCGTTAATGTGGTTCTGTGTCTCGAAACGCAGGCCGAGGCTGAGTGACAGGTTGGGACGCACTCGCCACTGGTCTTCGCCATAAAGCCCCAGGTCGAAGAGGTTCACCTTGGCCAGCGGATTCCCGGAAGTAATCGCAAACTGGCTGGCGCCGGCGACCTGGCACGCAGTCCCGCCTGCCGCCGTGCACTGCTGGAGAGCCTGCTCGGCCGCTTGATACGCTGCAATCGACGAAAATGTAAACGTGCCGTTATACCCGCCGGTTGTGCTGTCGATCTCGCTGGTGTCCCGCAGGCGCCCCCCAAACGCGAACGCGTGCTTGCCGAAGGAAATCGAGGTCAGGTTCTGCAGCTCATAGTTGTTCTGGGTATCAACACTCGCTCCCAGGTTGCTGCCGCCGCCTGTGAAAGCGCCGATCACCGAGATCGTCGGCAGCAGGTTCTGCGCTGTGGTGTCCCCGACCTCGCGCTCGTATCGAAAGCGCGTCTGGTTGACGGCCCGCGCGCTGATGACCTGTGTATCGCTCAGCGCAAGCGAGTGCTCGCTGCCACTCGAATTGTAGGCCTGGGAAGGTAGATTAAACTGGCCAATGCCGTTGTTGGTTCCGTTGTTTTCCCAGTACTGGTAGCGGATAGTCAGGACGTTATTGGTGCTCAACTGGTAGTCCAGCCGCGGGGTGAGATTCATCCTCGACTGCGGATGGAGCACGGCCTGGCTGAAGGGCGTAGCCGTGAAATTGGGACTGAGCACGATGGCGGAGACGATGGAGGTGTCATTAACATCCCGGCGAAATCCGTCGAAGAAAAACGAAGCCTTCTTGCTCAGGGGTCCGCCGATGTTGCCGTCCATAAACTCCGAGTGGTAACCGGGTTGTTCGAATACGAACGGGCTGCGCGAGTTGAAGGCAGAAGTGTTGCCGTCGGCGAACACCTGGCCATGGAACTGGGATGCTCCTGGCTTCGTAGTGATCTCGATGCGCCCGTACCCCAGCCTGTCGTATTCCGCTGAGAAGGGATTCTGATTGACGCGGACCTCCAGAATCGCCGATTTGGGCGGCAATTGACCGCCCGTGAAGCCGTCAATGTAGATCTGGCCGCCGTTCGGCCCCGCTGCCGGCCCCGCAAGCGCCTGAAGCTCCGCTTCCAGTTCGTCCGGGTCGTCCGAGAACGATTGCAGGTCTTTGGCCTTGATGACCAGCGCGCTGGCGTTGTTTTCCTCCGAGACGCTCAGCCGCGTGGTGGTATCGTTCACCGTTACCTGCTGCTTTTCCATGGCCACCTGGAGCTGAGCATCCACCACTTCAGGTTTTCCCGGCGCCACTACGACGCCGGTCTTCTCAAAATCCGCGAAACCCTTCACATGAATTCGCAGCGTATAAGAGCCGGCCGGCAGAGCGCGAAAAATGTAACGCCCCTGTTCGTCGGTCTGGGCTTGCTTTGTCGCCCCGCTCGCATCGGTCACCGTCACGGTAACGGCCGGTACGGCGGCGCCCGACGGGTCCGTAATCTGACCACGCAGAAGGCCTCCGCGCGACTGCGCAAAGACCAACGATGAACAAAAAATGAAGACGAGGACTCCCCCCAACGCGGGTTTCAGATCCTTCCAGAGCATTCCACGATCCTCCATGAATTCGTCAATCCCGAGTACCACGGCCGTCCCGGCCGTGGCCGTTGTAGCGCCGGTGGCCCCACCGGCGCTTGGCTGCACTCGCGGCGATGGGGACATCGCCGCTACAGCAACGTACTACGGCCCTTTTTCGGATGGGCGATCTGTAGCGGCGCTCTATGAGCGCCGGAATGCTTGAAAACCAAAGATCGGCGGTCATAAGACCGCCGCTACAGCGACAGGGGCGAGACGCCCATGCTACGGTCCGCCACCGGCTTCGCCGCCACCGCCACCCATTCCCATATTCCACTGGCCCAGGACCATTTCCTTGCTTCCTTTGGGTTGGGAGGCCAGGATGGGCTCAACCCCGGAAAGGACCACAATTGCGGTCACCTCGAAAGGCTTTGCTCCTTGGGTGCTGACCACGATCAAAGGCTCGCCGGGCTTGAGTTCGTCGAGCTTCAAGGGCGGCGTTCGCTCGAGCATCTGCTGGATGTCCGGCGATCCATTCCTCTGCCCGCCGTTCGGGCCACCACCCGGCGGCCCGAAGCCACCGTTCGCGCGACCGGGAGGACCTCCGCCCTGCTGCGCCGCTGCGCCTTCGGGTGGCCCGCCGCCGGCATTCAATCGCGCCAGCATTTGCGCCATGAAGGGTGGAAGCGCGTGCATACTCGAGTCCGCGTTCGTTCGCACCAATACCGGCTGGCCCGTCGCCAGATCTTTAACCGTTATGGTCCCCGCCGGACCGTCGACGGAAACCACCGTCGCCCCAATGTTGCGGAAGGTTCCAGAAACAAGCTTCTCGGCGGCAAAGTGGCTGCCGTCCGCGCTCTTTGTTCCCAGCGAGCGCACCTGGTCACCGACTTTGATCTCGTCGAAGTCGCCGGGCTTGGCGTCGCTGAACTTCACAGAATCCGGCGCGTAGCGCAGGAGCGCCGTATTCGCAGCGACGGTGATGACGACGGGATGAGTCGGGTTTCCCGGCACGGGAGGCAGGTTGGGAACGGAAATGGTGATTTGCTTTGCCGTGGGATCGATCGCTTTGACCAGCCCGCCGATGCCGCGTTCTCGCCATTCCCGTCGTTCCGTTTCGCGCGCCTTGGTGAGGTCAGATTCGCTCATCACGATGAGCGATGAGGCGACAAGCGATTTCTGGTCGTCGGAGGGATGGCCTCGGGCAATCACTCGATCGCCGACACTGATCTCCGCCACAGTGATTTTCGTCGCCGCTTTCAGGTCTTTGGCGCCGGGCGGAACGCGCAGGACCGTGACTCCCACCGGGAGCAACACCACCAGACTGGGACCCGCATCAGTGTGCAGAGTCAACGAACCCGGCTTGATTTCCGTAACGGCGCCGATCGGTCGGACCGGCGGGGCAGTTTGGGGAGCCGCTTGCGGCGACACGGCCAGCCCCAGGCCCTGTACGAGAAGTACCGCCAGCCCGAGCGCCGCGAAGGGCTCGATGCTCCTCCCGATCAACCAAATAGGTCTTTTGCTTTCCATGCGGTTAACCGAACTGGTCTCTTGTTGCGGCCGTGACTGGGGATTCTCGGCGGCATATTGGGAAAGCGGCCGCCAGAGCCGCCGTCAAGCATTCAGGGTTAACGCGTTGTAAGGAATACGCATTCCCCGCCTCGCAGTATCCGGCGCGCCATTCCTGCGGGGAATAGCTTGACCTTAGCTTTGACGGGTAAGCGCGGACCGGGGTTACGCGGAATTGAAAAATTCCCTTTAACTCGCCCCTCGCAATTTTCGATTGGAAGGCTAGTGCCGTTCCAACTCCTTGCGCCTAATCCGCGTAAGCCAAATACCATCCGATGCTGGGCAGGACAGAAGCGAATTTCCACGCCCCATTAAGTTGGAACGGCACTAGTCGCGCGCCATCTGCGCGGCCCGCTCCGCGCCCCGAAAATTCACCAGGGCTGCCCAGGTGATATAGAGAATGGCCGCCAGCGGGACAACAAAAGCGATTTGCATGGAATGCACGGCATCCGCCAGCAGGCCCATCGCGGGCGGGACAAACGCCGCGCCGACAATCGCCGTGACCATCAGCCCCGAAAGTGTGTTGGCGCTCTCCGGCATGCGGTCGACCGTGATCGAGAAGACCAGCGGGAAAATATTCGCAAAGCCCAGCCCGGTAAGAAAGAACCCTGCGACCACGGCAGACTCGTTGGGCAGAAACATTCCGAGAAGCCCAACGATGGAGAGCAGGCACGTGATCACAAGGAATGTTTTGGGTTTGATCCAATTGAGGACGACACCACCGGAGAAGCGGCCGGCAGTCAGCGCGGCGAAAAACAGCCCCGTGCCGAGCAAGCCGGTCTTCGCGATGTCAATGCTGTACCGGTCACGCAGGTAAATCGGAATGCCTGAACTGACGGAGACCTCCGCGCCAACATAGAGAAAAATTGCCAGGACCATCATCGCGACGTAGCCGTTCTTGAGCAGGGCGAGGCAGGAACGCAAGGTCGCGGTTTGGTGACCGGCGGAGGTCACCGCCGGGATGCGCAACGTCAAGGCCGCGAGCAACGCGATCGCCACCGCCACACTGAAAACCGGGAAAATCACCCGCCAGCTTAGGCCGAACCAATGCGCGGCGATGACGGGAATCACCGGCCCCGACAACGAACCGATGGCTTTCACGAACTGCGCCAGGGAGAGATTGCGCGAATATTTTCCCTCGGGAGAAACATCGCGCATGAGAGGATTCCCCGCCACCTGCAGGATCGTCGCGCCGGCCCCGAGCAGGAGCACGGTCAGCAAAAACACCGGGAATGTGGAGAATCCCGCGAGCGCGGGAATGAGCACGCCCGCCAGCATTACGGACAGCCCCAGGATGAGAATGTAGCGTTTCCCTTTCTTGTCCTGAAACAAGCCGGTGGGCACCGAAAGTACCCCGAACATCACGAAGCCCGCAAAGGCGATGAGCTGGGCCATGAAATTCGAGAGGTTGAATTGCTGCTTGGCAAGGCTCACAAACGGCCCCGCGGCATCGGCAAAGCCCATCGCCAGAAAAGCAAGGAATACAGGCGCCGCCTGGCGCATGGAAGGCCCGCGCGCCCTGGTCGCGGATGCTCCGAATGATTCGGTCATACTTGCGTCCTCCAACGTTTGCAGTCAGGTCTTTCAATCGCAATCGCCGCACGTCCTGGCGTCATTTCTCGGGGCGAATATTTCCCAACTTGGCCGTGTTCCCTCTGCGTCCTCCGTGCTGAGAAAAGCCACGACTCATCACAGCGAAGCCGCAACCGAAGGAAAAGATTGCAACACAGAGATCACGGAGGACATCCCGAGGTCACAGAGTTTGTATACGGTGTTTTTCTCTGTGGCCTCAATTGTTCTCCTCTGCGCGCTCTGCGTTGAGTCTTTTTTCTCGAAGAGGAGTGAAATTTGGAGTTGAGGGCACGAAGGCCACGAAGACTCTTTCTGGACTCCGTGTTCGGGCCTGGCAAACGCAGGGGGCACAGAGACAATAATCCTGGAAGTGGCCGCACCCCGCTATACCTCATACTCGACATTGAATCCCTCGACAACAACTCGCGGATGTTCGCCGCGCGTGTCCGCGGCATTCACTTCCGTGCGAATCGTCCGCCGCTCTCCGGGGATGAGCGCGAAGTAGTTGTCACTGAACAGCGCGGGCAGAATGCGATCGCCGCTCTTCTCGCGCACAACTTTCAGCCTCACCATCAGCGCGGGGTGACTTGAGGGGTTATGCAATTCGGTGGTCAAGCGAACTTCGTTGCCGCTGGACTCGAGGGACTGCGCGGCTTCGAGCTTTACCTTGGGCAATTCGCGAATCGCCCGATAATTGCCCTCCTCGAGGCCGCGTAAGTAGAAATTTTCGGAGATGGTCTGATCACCGTGCATAAGCTTCAGGCGGAGAAAATGCACGGGAGTCAGACCTACGGGGTACTCCATCTTAATGCAGGAGACGACGCTGTCCTCGGCGCTGTCCACGGGCGCCGTCTTCACCCGGCGGACGGCCCCGTCCATGTTCAGCACTTCGACTTGCGCGGTCAGCCCCCGCTGGTCGCCGCCGCTGTAGTTCACCACCTCGATGCTCTCGCTCACTGGATTCCACTGGATGTGCAGCGGCTCCGAACCTTTCTTGCATCCGAAGTACGCGGCGGTCGGCTCGAAGTAGTAATCGTACGTCTGCCACACAAACGACGGCCAGCACGGATGGCTCATCCAGAGCAGC
>JAIQGA010000061.1 GCA_020072925.1 Terriglobia bacterium
TCACCCGCGCCAGCACCTCGACCCTTCCCAACTCCCTCCCGCTCATCTCCGTTCGCCCCAATCTGACCTCCTCTCGAAGGTCACATTAGGGGACATTTCTATCGAGGAGAAAAGGGCACATTATCATCGAGGTACAACATCAAGTTGCGGAAGATCCCAAAGACGCCCTAAATTTCCACGCGAGTTTGTGCTACACTCGCTGAGGCACACTTGCGGCACTCGATCTGGAGTCGCCGGTGCGGATGCACTCAGGATTGTGCAGCTCATCTACGATTGGCGTGAGGCGGTCAGTCCAATCGATGTGCATCTGACCACCGAATGAACGGGTCGAATAGTAAGACTCCTCGACGGTCGGGGATGGGGAGACTGCGGAAGTGGTGGCAGGGGGGAAAGTGCCCGAGATTGCTGCTGCACATCTGCCATCTCCGTTCGAATGTTGGTGACGGGCCGTTAGCTCAATTGGTAGAGCAACTGACTCTTAATCAGTAGGTTGGGGGTTCGATTCCCTCACGGCTCACCAACTCCCTGCAGATAAACCATTTAGCCTGGAGGTAAAGACGGAGATTCACACTCTTTTCCTCCTGCAGTTTGTCGGCTGCAGGAGTTCGTCTCACTGATAATAAATGACTTATCCCATGGGGAGAGTAACTGATCGAAAAGCAGCAGGTCGGGTGTTCGACGTATGAACGATTCACCGAAACCTTTTTAACCCGTGATAGTTATCGGCGGGACCTTGGACGCTTCACCGTCGCGGAAACATGCGACGTAGCAAAACAAGCCGGACTGGACCCTGCCGTGGAAAAACTCAAGTCGGCATTGGCTCCGGCGGCCTGCCTTCGAGTGGTAAATTCCTTGAGGAATATCAGGGTTGAGGGGGTCACTGACTTCTCAGTGGGGACCAGCACCGGAAATGGATCTTACCAGTGCTGTCATTCGCCCGAACCAGATCGGGGTCCCAAACTGCCTCGGTGACCGGTTTTAACAATGTTAACGCTGAATGCCTAATCGATTGAAATTGTTGCCACATGAGTTTTGGCGAGGGACAAGGGACATATGCGGATCGCGCGCAATGGGGTGGGCACTTCACGCCGGCTCCATGCCGTACCGCTCACCCGGGGCCGTCGAGAACTCTGCGATCCCACCTTCGAGTTTGACGCTGACGGTCTGACTGTCCTTCAGCCTGGTGACGCGGATACTCTTCCCCGGCCAGGGATTTGCCAGTCGCACAGGCGCGCCCTTCTCGCTCGAGAGATTTACTGGAGACACGTTCTTTCCGTCGTAGGCCGCACTAACCAGAAAAGCTCCCACCGCACGCAGGCTCTCAAACCGGGCGGGGCCAAGCTTATCAGTATTAGGGAAAACCCGGATGACACCCGTATAACTCTGCATCATACATTCGTTCAACACGGCGGGCAGTGAAAGGTTCTCGGTCCACACACCCATGCGCATCATGAAATCGAAGTCGACGGCGTCATTGTAGCGACCGTCGATCTGGCGCACGCGGTCGTTCGCGATGCCGTTGGGAAGCAGGCAGTAGCGAACCTCACGCTTGAACCAATCAAGGTCGAGCATGCCCAGGCGGGCCCGAATCAAGGGCTGATAAACTACGTCATTGCCGCCTTCGAGCCGGATGGTATGCGCGGTGCGCCGGGCAATCTCCAGGTGCTCCTCTCCTTTGCCAAGACCTACCTGTTCGCCAGGAAACACCGGCGCCAGCGTGACGGGGATATTATAGACGTGCTCCGCGGGCGCATTGAGCACGTCCAGCCAGACCTCCCCGTACGGTCCCCGAGTCTTCGGATACGGCGTGAGGTTCGAGCGGACTTCCGCCCACTTGCTGCGCTCATCAACATCAAGTCCCAGGATCTTCGAAGCCTCAACCGTCGCATCCAGGAGGAATCCCACAAGCGCCAGGTCCATGATGCAGTCCTTGTTCAGACGGAAATCCACGGTACATCCCCAGTTCTCAGGCGAGGCGGAAGGAACGATGTGATACCTGCCGTCCTGCTCCTTCTTTACGAAAGCAATCACGAATTGGGTGGCCGCTCGCAAAAGAGGATAGACTCTTTGCAGGAAATTCTTGTCGAGCGTGTAGAGGTATTGCCACCAAAGGCTCTGAACGGTCCAGGGTGTCTCACAGATTTCATAGCCCCAGGGCGGCGCCGGGTAGGGCACCACCTGGCTGGGGACGGGATAGGCGGAGTGGGGAAAGAAAGCCCCGGGCAAGCCGAACTTGTCCCTCGCATAGGCTTCGGACATGGGCAGCAACTTCTCGACCAGTTCAACGTAAGGAAGGTTCTGCTCGACATGATTGCTGGAGAAAACCCCGCAGAACACCTGCTGGGTGTTGTAATTCATGTGGTAATCGCCATGCCACGCCGTACCGATCTTTCCGCTCGTCCAGTTGCCGAACAATCCCGGCGCCACTTTGCCTTCGCGCAGGCAGCACGCCAGCAGATACTGGTTGTAATACCAGATCGTCTCGAGTTCTTTGTCTTCGAACTCCACTGCCGAACGGGACCAGAAACTCGCCCAGCCTATCTCCGTCTCGCGCTGGAGTTGGCTTACGGGAATCTGAGCCAGCCGGTTCGCCTCGCTTCTGGCAAAGGCAATGTTGTCGGCGTGGTCACGAGGCGTGAACAGGGTAAGGTCCAGGCGGAAGGGGTGCTCCTTTTGGCTTCGCAGGAACACCCTGGGAGGCCCACCCGAAGGCCAGTAGGCTTCCCGGCTGCGGCTCCCCATCCTCTTCAATTCCTCCTGAGCTTCCGCCAGCCCTTCCAGTCGCCAGGAGCCTTGGAGCCGTGCGGCCAGGGCAAAGTTGCGATCTTTGTCAGTGCTCGCAGGGTGAGGCTCCTGTTGCGTGGGGACTGCCGCTGGGAAGCGCTGATACCCGGAGAACTCCGCGAAGGCCTCTCCGGTGCTGCCGCTAATCTCCGGCGGGGGCAGTTGCGCTTCAGGGTCGAGGTTCGGGATGTAGGCTACGGACACGAAGGGCGCCTTCGTGTCGGTGGAAACGGAGACGTGCCCGGTGGTCCAATTGACAAAACAACGCACTTCAACTTTCCGGCGCTGGCCACGCAGGTCGTCATGCTCAATTTCCAACGTGAACAGACCGTTGGAAGGGTCGAGCACCTGGCGTATGACACGCACTTTTCGCGAGTCCCAGTGAATCCACAGGATACCGCAAGGCCAGGGACGGGGCCAGGATTTTGCGTATGACGAAGTTACCTTTTCGGTGTATTCACGGAAGAAATCGATCGAGGATTCCAGATAAAGCATGTCGGGCTTGCCCTGGCGCTTCGCTTCGTCGCTGGCGCGCTGCCAGAGCTCCAGGAGTTGCTTAAAAGGCAGGACGTATTTGTAGTGGTCTTCGCTGACTCGAATATCCCAGGAGTCCTCCTTGCCCAGATGAAGGCCCAAGGCATCGGGACGCACCGTGACGCACACGCCAATGTCTCCATTGCCGAGGAGCATCCCTTCGAAGAAATTGGGGGTAGGCAGGTTCCGCGTGATCCGGTGCCTCCGGGCGATCTGAACGCCTTCCAAGGCTGCCGGCCCGCTCCGACCCAAGACCCGATGAGGTAAGATCGCTTCCGCCGCTGTAGCCGCACTGGTGACCAGGAACTTTCTGCGAGTTGGTGTGACTGGCATGGTTTCCTCCTGGGTCCGTTGATAGCGTTGCCGCGGGAAGCCGCGCAGGGGGCACGGCCGTGCGTCCCTGCAAAGCTCGGTGTACCGTGGCTGTCGGTTATCGATAGATCTTGAGGTACTGGACCGTCACGGGCCCGGTGCCGGCGTTCACAAGCTTTACATCATGCCGGCCTCGGGCAAGACCGTGCTTTTGAAATACCGAAATACCCGTTAAGACCGGAAAGTTCTTCAGTCCGAGCCGAATCTTCTTCTGCAACTTCCCATCCAGGTAAAGATCCACTTCTCCGTAGCCCTCGGCCTTTTGGGCAACGTACTCGATTCCACTCCCGACGAAAGACGTGGTCAGGGAATCCCCCTGGTGTCTACTTTCCCGAACACCATCCCCCTCCGCATGCGAGTTGGCAACGGTCGTCCATCCTCCGGAAAACTTGACTTCCGGACTTGACGCTGCTCGCATGTCACACGGGGGCAATACCTCGGTTCTCAATACGACCGGAATTGTCCAGGCCTTATAGATTCCCGAGGGCTTATCTTCGAACTGGCATCCCGACGTGAACATCGCCAGTCGAACCTCCGAGCCGTGTGACTCCTGGAACTTCGAACACAACGTGGGTCCGTACATGTGGTATCCAGGTGCGAGGAAGCTGTCACTGAAGGAGCGGATAAAAGACCATGGGCCCCACGGGTGTTCTGCCTGATAAAAATCGTACATCATTCCGCTCGGTTCGAACCACTTGGTCAGGACTTTCGGGTTGTACCAGGAAATCAGGAGATAGATTCCCAACGCAGGGACATAGCAGATGGGCGTCTCGCCGCACTTGGCAGGGCGCTTCAGGAAGGGCTCCGCGGCATCAATCCGCCTCGACCAGCTTCCAGAGGCCTTCCCGTTGCCACCCGTAAAGTACTCCCACTCGGCGGGCTCGAGTCTCGGCAGAGCCTTCCGTTTGACCCTTCCAAGGATGAGGGAATCTCCGTCGTTCCAGAATCCGTTGGTCGACACAGCATAAACGTACTCCGCCGCGCCATCCCGGGACACGTTTCCGCCGTTCTTGCCATAGTGCACAAAGAACGGAGCGCCAAACTTCGGACCCGGCCACATCGGGCGCGAATAATTCTCCTCAGCAGTTCTCTGCCATGTCAATCCGCGATCGGTCGACTTGATCAAGCTGGAGTTGAATGCCGTCTGGCGCATCAAGTGGTCGCCGCTCTCGTTTCCATAGACGTTCCTCGAAACAAAGCCATAGAACACACCATCGATGCACTCCTGGCCGCAGGCCTTCCAAGTGGCATTGTCTTTTCCGCGCTGAGTGGCCGAGCCATACTCGGCCATGGAATTCACTGGAACTCCGACCAAACTGGAAAGGGACTCCCCATCAAAACGATTGAAGGCCAGATTCTCCTGTACCTTGCCGAACCCGCGACCGTCGTCATTAAACGAGTACAGGTGATCATCATCCGCCCAGAACGGATCCCATGTATCACCGTTCGAGTCATCCCACTTGTGGATGCCGTCCAGGTCCAATTCCACTGTGCCAAGTCGCTTGGGCGCGGCTGGCTCCGCGGGCGAGTGGCCAGGAGTCCCGGAAGCGCGCACCGTGGTTAGACCCGTTGCGCCCAGCGCCCCGACCGCACGAAGGAAGGTCCGTCTACTTATCTCGTCGTCGGACAGGAAATTCTTCCTCATGGACTTGGGCTCCTTGCGCAGAAGTATCAGCGCCGCCAAAACGTGTCCACCTCAATCGGACCGATCCTATCCACTTTACCTCTTGAGCGCCATATGATAAGAGGTTGACGTGATCCGTTAAAGAACCAGTTCTTTTAGCCTAGCGACAGCATAGAATCAAGACGATTCATATTCACCGGCTTATCCTGGCACATTCAGGATCGACGTGTGGAAACTCGTGGTGTCCTGGGGACTCGAATACATGAATACCGGGTGTAAACTGTTGTTGCGCATTCGTTGATCAACGGGACCTCGGACTGGACTACAGATCATCAAGGCTAATGCACGAAACCGTTTGAGGCCAAAGGCCTCATCAAGGATGAATGTATGGATCGACGCAGTTTTATTCGAAAAGGTTTGTATGCAGGCGTGGGATTTCCCCTCGCGGCCTACTCCAGGGTGCCTCTCGCCAAGAACAAGGCGCCGACCTCCTCCGTGTCGAACATTTACCAGGGCGTTGCAGTTGCCGCAGCCCATGAGATGGAAGAAAGGTATCTCGCCAGTGCCACGGTGAAGATCGACGCGCTCATTGCGGGGGGACCCTTCCAAGCAAGATGGGATTCTCTGCACCAGCATCAGGACCCTGAATGGTTTCGCGATGCGAAATTCGGTATCTACACTCATTGGGGCCCTGTAACCGTGGGATCTTCGTATTCTCCAGGGGATGCAGAGTGGTACGGCAATCAGATGTACAAGCCCGATCACCCGGCCTACAAATACCACCAACAACGATTCGGTGATCAGCATAAGGTGGGCTACAAAGATATCATCCCTCTCTTCACGGGCGAGAAGTTTGATGCGGAGGCCTGGGCGGACATCTTCACACGGGCCGGCGCCAAGTTCGCGGGGCCCGTCGCTTCGCATCATGACAACTTCGCGCTGTGGAACTCGGACCTTACGCGATGGAACAGTGTCGCGCTCGGACTCCATCGAGACATTGTTGGGGAGCTCGCGAGAGCCTATCGCCGGCACGGTCTCCGCTACGTGACCACCTTTCACCACGGCTATGCGTGGAGATATTACGAACCAGCATTTGCCTTTGATGCCGGTGACCCGCAGTATTCGGATCTTTACACCGAGCCGCACAACCCCGGCGCGCCCCCCCGCAAGCATTATCTGGACAAGTGGCTCGCGGAAGTCTATGAGGTGCTCGTGAAATACAAGCCGGACCTGATTTACTTTGACTTTGAATTCCGCGAGGTGATCCCGCCGGAGTACCAGCAAAAACTGTTTGCCACGACATACAACTGGGCGGCCCATGATCAGCGCGAGATCGGCGTGACCCAGAAGGACCGCAGCATCCACGAGTACACTGGCATCCTCGATTTCGAGCGCGGACGCGAAGACCGTATCACTCCGTATCCTTGGCTTGACGACACCGCCTTAGGCCCTTGGTTTTACGTAGCCTCGGAACCCATCAAGACAGCCACACAGGTGATCGGGATTCTTGCCGACATCGTTGCCAAGAATGGATGCATGATGCTCGATATCGGGCCCAAGGTGGACGGCACCCTTCCCCAGCTTGGTGTTGACGTCCTGCTCGAGATCGGCGAATGGCTCCGGCGTAACGGTGAAGCGATCTATGGAACGCGTCCGTGGACGATCTACGGTGAAGGGCCGACGAAGAATGTGGCCGGGGCCTCTTTCAGCGAGGAAAAGGACAAGCCTTTCACCGATCAGGACATCCGATTCACCACTAAAGGTAAGGCGCTCTATGCAATCCTGCTGGGCTGGCCGGGGAAGGACGCGTTAGTCACTTCCTTGCCGGAGGGGAAACCGTTGTGGTTTGGCCGGATCCGACACGTTCAGATTCTGGGTACAGACAACCCCTTGCAGTGGACACAGGACCGTCAAGGCCTACACGTGGAGCTGCCCCAATCTCGCCCAGGCAATCACGCTTACGTTTTCAAGATCACTTAATCCAACCAAGGTAGGGACAAGGGAGTGGAGGGGCGACGGCGACAGGGCGGGCAGACCACTAGAGCCACGGGACTGAGCCTTACCGGAAGTGTGTGCGCGGGTGCGCTCCTCATTTTGATCTTTCAAGCAGGTCGGGGTTGGGCCAAGTCCCGGGGACCAACGGCTCTCTCGCGCGACTCGCAGTACGCAGGCAGCCAGGCCTGCATTAAGTGTCATCCGGATAAGGCGAGCGCTCTCAAGACCCCGATGGGGCGAGCGCTGGCGCTGCCTCAAGACGCGGACGTTCTTCGCGTTCATCCCCAATTGAGCTTCCAAAATGGTCGCTATACTTACAGCATCTTTACGACCGCCAAGGGCAGCGATTGTTTCGTGACGGATGGAAAGCGAACCATTTCGGCGCCGATTGTTTGGGCGGTCGGTTACGGGAACGCGGGTCAAACCTACATTCTACTGTTTGGCCGACACTATCTGGAAAGCCAAGTTAGCTACTACGGGGAAGCCCAGGCCCTCGGCATTACGGTGGGGCACACGAGGAAGCCACCTCGTCATCTCGAAGAGGCCATGGGTTCCCCCCTCTCGGAGTCCACCCTGCGACTCTGCCTTGACTGCCATGCAACTTCGGCCGTCCGGGAGGGCCGTCTGGCCCTCGACCAGATGTCTCCCGGCATAGGTTGTGAGCGTTGTCACGGACCCGGGGGCGCGCACATTGCCGCCGTCGCTCCGGGACATCTCACCAAGCTTCAAATCATTAATCCCGGCAAGTTCTCCGCGGCGAAGATCACGGACTTTTGCGCCTCGTGCCACCGAACCAAGCAGGATGTCGCGCAGTTTTCCGTCCCGGGCGTGGGGACGGTGCGTTTTGAGGCCTATCGGCTGGGGCGAAGCCGCTGCTACAACCCGGATGATTCGCGCATCACCTGCACGACCTGCCACGACCCGCACCGGCCTCGTGATAGAGCTTCGCGAAGTTACGACGCCCGGTGCCTCGCCTGCCACGACGGCCGCTCCAAACGCGCCCACACCTGTTCCGTCGGCACTCAGGAATGTGTTACCTGCCACATGCCCAAGGTGCGGATTCCGCAGGCCGACGCCTCATTTACGGATCACTGGATCAGGATCGCCAGGCCGGATCAGCCCTATCCGGATTAGTATCGCAGGGTTGCACCCGCGGGTCGGGTAGCACGGCAGAGGTCAGTCGAATTCGCCCCGTTCATTCCAACGCAATGATCAATTCCGGATTGGCATAAATCTCCATGGTTTTCCAATGTCCCTCGGTGGACACCTGGAAGAGACGTTGGTCCGGGACTACTGTTGCTTTCTGGAATGGGATCCGTTCGCTGTTGATGGAAATCTTCGTGTAGAGCGGGCGGTAGCGAGGGGTATCGTAGACCTCGGACATCGGACCCTCTTTTGTCGTCAAGCTGTCAATCACGTGCAGGACGTATCGCTCCTTTTGGCGGCGTATGCGCACAAGGTATCGCTGCGGGTTGATTTGAACTTTCCACAACGGTTCGCCGATGGTTTCCGTCCAGAGGTAGCGCAGGAAATCGGGCTTGTCCGCCACCGCGGATTCCGTCGCCGTCAGTGCATACGCTGTACCGTCGCCCACGTGGTTGCGAGTGAGCAGGGGCATTTCACCGGAAGTCCACACGGACGTTGACATTAGTGGCTCCGCGTGGGTGGCTGTCACCCCCAGGATGGGTCCTCTCAGGGACACGTTCTGGCCATTCCACTTCATTGCAAACGACTCGACCCAATCCGGCATCACGTAACCGGCGCTATGAAGTCCGAACATCGGTGCGGCTTGAGGGGGTTCCGCAGTCCCGGTGAGCCCCATCCCCCGCCCAAACGCCAGCACCTTTCCGCCGCGGCGGACAAAGGCGTCGAGCTTCTCCGCGTCCGAGGAAGTCAACTGCGCGCGGTCCGGCACGATCACGGTTCGAACGGTCGCCGGCAAGCTGTCGAATCTTCGTGACCCGGCACAGTTGATCAGCCGGTGGGGCAGGTACCCGTTAGCCCGCAGATTGGTCTCGAGCTTGGCAAGTTCGTCGTTGTAGCCAGGAGGCCCTCCCGGCCAACGGAGTTCCTTCGGGTCCGCGGTACCCAGCAGGATGGCGACGTCCGTCAGGTCTTCGGCTTCTTCCAGCCACGGCCGGCGAGCGCGCAGCCACTCTCCGGAGTAATCCACCAACTGCATCGTTCCCTCGTCCAGAGTCCCGTCATGCCCCGGCGCCACCGCCAGATAGACATTCATTCCGGCCGAGAAAAGGCTGGTGAGCTCCACATGCATTTGATCGATGCTCTTTGAGGTTTTCAGCGGGCCGCTGTTGAGAGGCGTGAACCAATCATCAGAAATGAGCGTGCCCCCTTCAAAAGGCTTGTTCGTCTCGGCCAGGGTCGGCGCATATTTCTGTTGAAGCTGGATGGTGTGCAGCTCGGTGCTGAAGTAGTCGAGGGGCTCGCCCATACCCACAGCCCGCATGGGGCCGTCCGAAATGGGGTCGATCACCTCATTTGTGGTCACGGTGGCGGCGGGGTTCAGCTTGCGCACGAATGCGGCGACTTCACGGTTCCAATTCACCGAAGACTCAACCCAGAACCGCTCGCGCTCGAGGGCGGTTGCCTCGTCCATTTCTTTGTCAAACTGCTTCCTGAACGCCTCGCGCGTCCAGCGGTCGTAGGTGAGCCCGGCGTACGTAGGAACGTCCAGCCAGATGCCGTCAACGTGGTAATCCACAAACAATTCGCGGATCTGTTCAAGCACCTTCTCGCGAAAGGGCGAGTACAGGCTGAGGAGATTCTCTGGCCAGAACGGGGAAAAGGGGATAGGGTTACCGCGCTGGTCCACGCAAGCCCACCGGGCGAATTCGGGGTTGCCGTCGTAATAGGTATTGAAATAAATCACCAGTTTGATGCCGCGCTTGCGGCACTCGGGGGCTAATTCCGCCAGGAAATCACGCTCGGTGTGGTAGGCGGTGGTTTTGGTATGGTGAAACACCAACCCGTCAATCCATTTGTCGTACCAGATGATCTGCACCACCCCGTCGCGCTTGCAGCGTTCCGCAATCCAGGCGGCATTGAAATTCGCGCCAATTCCCTTGGCCCACTCCGGAACGGTAAAATTCCTGTGCTCGGGATCCTTGATGAAGCCGATCATCAGAGTCAATTGCGGCGCGCGATAATACTCCGCTGGCCCCAAATCTCTGGGCAGGCGCTGCGCAATGGCCGGAAAGGAAATGACCAAAAGCATGACGACTGAGCGCGCAAATTTCACGGGGATTACCTCCATAGTCCGGGTTCAGGAACAGAGGGCATGATGAACCAGGTCAGGGCGAGGTTGCTTCGTGAAGAACGGCGTCCATGGGCATACCCCTGTAGAACCTTGCCAACGCGGCGATGTTCCGGTCATTAGCGCTCAGTCTATCTTTGCCGCGGAATGCTTCCACAGGCGTGGCCAGGTATTTCGCGACCGGGAGTGGCAGAGAATTATCGAGCGGCTCGGCAAAGCCGTAAAGATCAAGGTCGCGGTTCTGGGGATCTGACAGGAATTCCTTTGCGTTGTGCTCAGCCCATCCCACGACGTTCTGTATCATGCGTGTTTGCTTTCCCGCCATACGTTTGCCTTCGAGAAGAAGCTTCCGAACCGGAGATTCGTTCATGACCCAGTCGCATTCCTTCAGCAACCTGGAGTCCGCAATTGTGGGGTCGTCCAGGTTATTCGCCGAAAGCCAGAGGATACATTGAGGGTTCGTCCGGTCGCGGGTCTCCCGGATGCGTGCCCAGCAACGGGCAATCGCGCCCCGCTCATACTGGAGAAGATCATCCTTGCGTGGCTGGCCGCTCACGGGGAATCGCTCGCCGGTGAGCTGCGTGAACAGCCTTTTCTCCGCTGCCAGCCACCCTTCTTGCCTCAAACGGCTGGTGGGATTCCAGACCCAGTCGATCATGGTGCCGTCGATGCCCGACTTCGTCATGGCATCGGCGATCGATCGCGAGAGGTAGTCCAGGTACTCGTCCGTGAAGGGAATGTGCGGCGTAGTGGGTGTCCCGTAACTCAAATCGGGATGATCCCGTCCCCACTTCGAGTTCGCCCCAACACAAAAATAGCCCATCACCAGCATCTTCTTCTGATGGCCAAGCCGAACTACCTCGGTGAGGAAATCATGCTTCAAGCCCGGCTGGGGAGGGATGAACCCGTCCTGATACCAAGCGTAGCCGTTGCACGAAACCGCAAACGTCTGAATGACATTGGCTCCCAGCGCTTCGTACCATCGGACGTGCTCTTCTGGCGAGGCGTCAGCCCAATGTCCAGGCGGGGCAAACACCGTTGAAGGCTCGGCGGTGTTTAACGTACCCAAGTGGTGCACAAGGTGAACCCAGTTGAAGTCGATGCAGAACGACTTGATCCGCTTGGGAACCTCGACCTTTACAAGGTCTGAGGCGTGCGAAAGCCCCGCCTGTAAAGGGGCGCCGACACCCGCCAGACATGCACTGGCCAAAACACGCCAGAGGAAGCTCCTTCGGGATTCCATGCTTGTAGCCCCCACCTTCGCCACGAGTTACACGCGGCGCTACGTTTCGAACACAACCATTTGGTGGCCTCGAACGGACGGAACCACCACCTCCGCATAGCCGCCGGCGTATTCGAACTTCAGGCTCTGGCGCTGTGGAGCCAGGTACACTTTTCGCGGGACTTTCTCCATTCGCAAACCAAGCCTCACGTTGGAGAGCGGGATAACGTCCTCCACGATGTCGAGATCCGGACAGCGCCGCTGCGCCGGGTAGTGCAGCAGGTGGACGATGCGTTGCTCCTTTTGCTCCGTCACCGAAATCTCCGCCGTTGAGGGGGCATCCGTTTTGATCAGCGGGTCGAGTAGCAAACGGCCGATGCAATTTCTAACCAGAAGCTTTTGCACCAGGTAGCTGTTTTCCGCATAACTGCTGAAGACGGGGAAGGAGATGTAGATGATCGGGCCCTTTTGCGCTACGGCGGCATATTCGGTGGGCTGGTCGTAGGCTGTTTGGCGATGCGAGCTGAAATGGAGATAGTTGCGATCGAAATAGGGCTTCCACAGGCGTGCCAGGGTGGCCGTTCCCGGCGCCGCCTTTACTATGGCCCCGCAGGCGTACGTGAAGTGCACCATAGGCGGAATGCCATCGCTGAGGTCTGGGAGCACTTCAATGTAGTCCCCCTTGTTCCCTTGCGTCGGCGACGGGCCGACATATTCGAGGCCCAACTCAGGCAATGCGAACGTCTTGTCCTCTGGATCAAGACCGGACTCATGGCTCAGAATCAGCTTTCCGCCGCTTTGGAGATATGCGCTGACCTTACGTTCTAGTTCTTCATCGAAGCGATGGCTATCAGGCAAAATGATGAGTTTGTAGCCGGCAAAGTCCGAATCGCGGTCGAGGGTGTCGAACTGGTGATGCAACTCCGCGAGCATATTGGTCACGCCATGGTCTGTATGGGCTACCGCCACGGGGACATGAAAATTCGCGGTGGACAGAAACCCGATCTCCGTCACCGCCTTGGCGCCTGTACACCAGGGTTCCTTTTCGGCGACGCTGCGATAAGTGCGCCCGATGAGCTCATAAACCGGTTTGACGAGCCTGCCGCGGGGGTGCATCTGATCACCCACTGAGCACTTGCCGGCCTGCGCCAGCATCCGGAAGCATTCGTAATCCAGTGCGGCCTGATTTCGCAGCCCACCGAAGTCGCCCCAACTCCGCTGGAACCTGGCGTCCATGCCCAGGTAGTCGAGCCCGAGATTGCGCACATACCGTGACATGACCGCGAAATGCCCGTAACCCCACCCTCCACCCGGTAAGGACTCAATTTCCACCTGGGTGTAATACTTCAAGAGCGGTCGCATCCCGACGCGGACTTGACCATTGAAAAAGATTGTGGCGTGCGGCCGGTAGGGTTTGACAGCGGAGGAAAGCCTGTCCAAGGTGCGGTCGAGCACCATTTCCGAATGCTTGATCCGGCCTTCCTGTTTGCTGGAATCGAGTCCCAGTTTCTCCCTATCACGCATGCAGGAAGGGCAGAAGCAGCCAAAGGGTGAGTACTCGAGGATGTCAAACCAGAATCCGTCCACCTCGTAATTCCTGGCAATCTCTTCGGACTGGGCCACGACGTAATCGAGATAGGGTGTATTAGGACAAACCCGCACCCAACCCGCTTCCAGCGGCCCCGCCCCGTCGTCTCTGCCGTTCTCATCCAGCACGCGCCAGTCGCTGTGCTGCATGGCCGCGTACTGGTCCCACATGATGGTGTAGTATACGGGAGTGAGGATATCCGCCTTGTGGCACGCTTCGATCATCTTGCCCAGAAGGTCAAACTTCAGGCCGGGGTGCATCACTCCGACCTTAGTTGGGTAATAAGCCATACCGTGGTGGCACTTGGCAAAAATGTTGATGGAATTCACCGAAGCTTCTTTCAGCACATGCACAAACTCATCGGCGTCAAAATCCGCCCCTACGTCGGTAATGAGCGGCGAGGTATGGAAATCGAGGTGCACCTGCCGGAATCGCAGTTCGCCTTTGCTGGAGGGAGATCGTAGCAGCGGGACATCAGGATTCGCGCCCGTTTCCGAGCCGCTGGCGAGAGAGGGAAGCGAGGCTAGTCCCGCACCCAAGCCCACCGACTTGACGAACGATCGCCTGGATAAGGAATTCATCTTGTCATCTTCCTCCGTCGGGATATTCGCTATTCTCTCAAGAGCTTCCAGGGTCGTGGAGTGATTTTTAGTACATACGCATACGAGCCGGGAAGTTGCTCGGGGAGGGTCAGGCGAAGGTCCTTCCCCTCTCGCAACCATGGTATGTCTCCGCCGGCGCCGAGCATCTGGATTCTCGTCCCAGGGTCTGCCCACAACGACTCGATGGTAATTTCGCGACCTTGGGGCTTGTCCAGCAGGATCGCATACACGCTGTCACCTTTCTGAGTGAAGCGGACACCGACGCCGTCCCGGGTTCGGCCCTCCGCCCACACCCAGGGCCGTGTCTCATAAATGGCCTCCCCATTCATCCGCAGCCATTCGCCCAAGGCGCGCAGCCGTTCCACCTGAATCTGAGGGATGGTTCCATCAGGCTTCGGTCCGATATTGAGCAGCAAATTACCATTCTTGCTCACAATGTCAACCAGGAGCCTGACCAGTTCGCCCGCTGAAAGCACCTGTTCAGGGCCCTCCGCCTGGTTGTACCCGAAGGAGAAGCCCAGCCCGCGACAGGTCTCCCACTTCTTCTCCACGATTTTGCTGTACTGGGTGTACTCGGGAGTGGTGAAGTCGGAGTGCTCAACTTGAAAGCGGTCGTTGATAATCCCGTCGGGAACGCGGTTGTAGTAATCCGCGAAGAGGTCGAGCACGTCACCCTTCTTGGGGTATGAGATATCATCCCATAGGACGGACGGCTGGTAACGGTCGATCAATTCTCTCCACTGCGCATCCGCGTAGTTGGCGTATTCTTCGCTCTGCGGCACGTGGGAGAAGAGGTCCGAGAAGACCAGGATGGGAGCGCCAACAAAGCTCCAGTCCAATCCCCCTGAATAGTACAAGCCCATCTTCAGCCCCTGGGCACGGACTGCTTTCGTCAAGTTCCCAACGATGTCGCGCTGGGCGCCTTGCTGGTCAGGGCGCCGATGGGGATTATGCACACTGCTTGGCCAAAGCGTAAATCCATCGTGATGCTTGGTAATCAGAACCACATAGCGGGCACCGACTTCCCGGAAAAGCGCCGCCCACTCGTCAGGATTCCACTTCTGCACTTCGCGGTTAAACGTGGGGATGAAGTCAAGATAGTCGAACTTCTCCCCGTAAGTCTCCCTGTGGTGTTTCCAGGTGGGCGAGCCCTCGATTTTCATGGAGTTCAAATACCATTCGGCATAGGGGTTCTCTCGAAACCACTTCTTGGGATCAGCAGTAAACTGCTCCCAGTCAATCTCCTGTTTGGGGCCCTTTAGAGTGGGTGCCCAGGCCGGCACGGAATAGAGCCCCCAGTGGATGAAGATTCCGAACTTGGCGTCCTGAAACCATTTGGGTACGGGATGCCGGCGGAGACTCATCCAGTCAGGTTTGTACTTCTCCGGGGGTGTGGCAGGACTCTGGCCCATGGCGCTTGTGCCAAGCAATGTAATCCCTACAAGCACAAACGCCATCCTCTGTATCACCTTCCCCCGCAGTAAAGCAAATTCATCCGGCCAGTGGTGAACAATGGCGAATGCCTGAGGATGTCTCACTTTAGAGCCTCCACGTATCAAAGGGTCGGTCCGTACTGATCCCGCGGTAGGGGAAAAACGGCGGCAAATCAACACTGTCGCCTATCGAGGCCCCACAATACACCCATCGTGGGGGCTTAGCGCAGCTTTTTCTGAGATCAGTCATTGCAGACCGGGCATTGCTGACCAGGCTCCGGAACCAGCGACAGTCATTGGCTGTGAGATGCGATACTCTTGGTGTCGCCACATGTAATCGTTTCGATTAGGGCTAGTAATCGATTTGTGTAAAGGCAACTAATATAGTTTTTCGGATTTTTTGTACCGATTTTCGTATCGACACAATGTCAAGTTTCCTTAGGCCCGGGATTTATAGTTTAGAATCAGCTAGTTACAGTTTGAACGCGTTTGGATGGTAAGTTGCTCGCTGAAGAGCTGGAAGCCTATAGTCAACTGGTGCAATACATGCCGGGGCGATGATCTCATTTGCCATATTCAACCGCTTGGAGGGGATTCCCTCCAGGAGAAGGGAAGGACTCGGTTAATGACAGGAGGAACACCTTTGAGGCAATCTCTACTCCGATTCAGATTCGTCCTCTGCGCGCTGCTCTTGTTTGGAATGGCCGTTATATATTCCCCGGCCGCCTTTGGCCAAGGCGGCACCGGAGCGATTAACGGTACCATTACCGACACGAGTGGCGCCGTCATCCCCAAAGCGAGAGTGACACTTACGAATACCGCCAACGGCGCGGAGCGATCCAGTCTCTCTAACGAGACGGGAACTTACGTCTTTCCGGGAGTGATCCCTGGAACTTACACCCTGGCTTGTTCTGCCGAGGGATTTATGTCCTCCAAGATCGAAGCCCTCAAGATTGAGGTCAACCAGACGGTCACTCAGGATTTCTCGTTGTCTGTAGGCGCTACCAAACAGGAAGTTACAGTACAAGCGAGTGCGGTTCACGTCGAATCTTCCACGGCTGAACTCGGTACCGCGATTGCTACCCGGGAAGTCAATGACTTACCGCTGAATGGGCGGAACTTTCTGCAATTGCTTTCCCTGACGCCGGGTGTATCACCGATCAGCACCGCGCAGAATGCGAGTGGAGGTGGCGCATGGGGAGGTAACACAATTGGCACCTTCAGTTTCCCCTCCGTGAATGGGCAATGCAATCGCTGCAACTTCTTCCTCCTGGACGGGTTCAATAACGACCAGGCCTTTATGGGCATGGTCGGCAACACCCCGATCATCGACGGCATGCAGGAATTCAAGGTGCAGTCCCACAACGATAGTTCTGCGTACGGCGGGGCGTTGGGCGGCCTCGTGAACGTGGCGACAAAAGTTGGCACTAACGAATACCACGGCGACGTGTGGGAGTTTCTCCGTAACAACGCCCTGGACGCCAACAACTTCTTTAGTAACGCGGCGGGCAACCCCACTGTTCCCTACAAGCAGAACCAGTTTGGCGGTGTCATTGGTGGGCCGATCATACCCGGCCACTTCCGAAAGGGCGCTCCCAAGAGTTGGTTCTTTGCAGCGTATGAAGGCTACCGCAGTGTCCGGGCTAACTCGCAACTGATCAACGTTCCCACGCAACAGGAATTGGGGGGCGACCTGAGCGCCCTCACCAACACCCAGATTTACAATCCCTGGAGCACACGTCCGGACCCTGCCAAGTCCGGAAGCTACCTGCGTGATCCTTTCATGTGCGACGGGGGCGGCAATCCCCTCCCCGTGTCGACGGGTTTGGCGGGATACCCGGCTGGGTCCCAGATCCAAGCTGCTGGCACCCCCTGTAACAAGATACCGAGTAGCCTGATTAACACCAGCTTGGTGAACTACATCAAGGCGGACTTGCCGCCGCCAACTGTCAACCTGCCCGGTGGAAATGTCTTTGATCTTACTCCCAATAGGATCAGGCAGGACACGGCCTCGCTCCGCCTGGACCATCAGTTCTCTGAGAATACCAGCGCTTGGCTTCGCTACACCGGCTTTACGCAGCCGGACAAGTTCGCTGTGGGATGGCCGGGAACGACTCAAGCCCTCTTTGATCATGGGTACCAGGGGGCAGTTTCGGTGTCCCATACCTTCGGCGGGGGGTCAAAGGTACTGACCGGCGGGTTTAGCCGCAACAGTGTTCAAACCAACTACGTCAGTCGGTTGGGTGTGCCGAGCAACCTCTGGCAAACGGTTGGCTTCTCTCCCGCTTATGCCGCGATCTTCCACACGAGCGGCCAGTTGAACCCGAATGTGAACTACTCCGGATTCAACAACCGGCCAGGCGGCCACATTCAGAACACTCACATGTCAAACATCTATGAAGGCAAGGTCGATTTCACCTGGGTGCGTGGTCGCCACACAATGCAGATGGGTGCGGATATCCAGACAAACAACGCAGAGTCACCCATTGAGTACATTGACGAAGGGTTTGGCCCTGCCCAGACTTCGAATTTGGAATCCCCGGGCGGGACCGGCGCCGGGTTGGCCTCCCTGCTTCTGGGCGTCATCGACAACGCCGATTACAGGAACGTGCATGAAACGGAGCACGGTGGCTGGGTGGATGGCTGGTATTTTCAGGACTCCTGGAAGGCGACCCAAAAGCTCACCGTGAACATCGGTATGCGCTACGACCTCACGCTCTGGCCGATTTACGGCAGCTTGGCGGACAAGAACCAGTACGTGGGCGACATGGATTTGGATAAAGGACAGTACATTGTCGCTCGTGTTCCACAGGCGTGTGACGCCGCAAACGGGATCGGCGCTCCGTGCATCCCTGGCGGCACCCTGCCTGATCATGTCATCCCCACCCCCTTCTCTAACCACGCCATCTACCACAACACTTACGACAATCTCGGTCCCAGACTGGGCCTCGCTTACCAGCTACGTCCGAACACGATTATTCGTTCGGCATTTGGCAAGTTCTTTGACAACTGGGGCGCTACGACCCAGCTTGCCCAGAATTACGAGGCGACTTGGCCGGACATTGGACAGCTCATCGAGAACAATCGAAATTACCCAACGGCGGCCAATCCGTTGCCCACGGTCAATTGGGCGGACCCGTTCAACGCGGGAGGCGCTGCTGTGGCGTTGCCGGGGCCGACTCCTTTCAACCAAGTTCAATGGTTCATCGATCCGCGAGTCCAAAACGCCTACTCGCTGCAGTGGAACCTGGGCATCCAACAGGCGCTCGGCTCATCCACGGTTCTGGAAGCCGACTACGTTGGCCAGCATAGCAGCAGGTTGAACGAAGGCGGAAACAGAAACGTCGCGGTGACACCTGGACCCGGGGATCCCGGTGCAGCCGTGGACCCGCGCCGGCCTATCCCCTATATCACGCCCACCTTCTACGACAAGAGCATCGGGAAAGCCAGCTACAATGCCTTCCAGTTCAAGTTGCGAAGGAACACGAGCAAGGGTCTGTCGTATATCGTCTCCTATACCTGGTCGAAGGTTATCAACCTCGGGTGCGACGGCTTTTTCGGAGCGGAAGGCTGCTTTGTTCAGCAGGTTTACAACCTGAAGTCCGATCGGAGCGTTGCCGGGTTCGATATTCCGCATCTTTTCTCGGCGAACGCGACGTACGATCTTCCTTTCGGACCAGGCCGGCAGTTCTCCAGCGATAGCAAGGCCCTGAATGCGATCATTGGCCACTGGTCCCTCAATGGCATTCTCACCCTTCGTTCGGGTGAGCCTTTCAGCGTGGGCGCCAGCGGTGACATTGCCAATATCGGGGGTAATTCCGAGCGCGCTAACATCGTTGGTTCCCCGTACCCGGCGAACCGAACCATCGCCCAATACATCAATACCTCCGCGTTCCAGGTCCCGGCCCAGTACACGTTTGGAAACTCGGGTCGCAACGCTTACAGGTTGGGTAGTTTCTCGAATATCGATATGTCTCTCATGAGGGAATTCCCGATTCCCCTCGGTGAGGCCACGCGGTTGCAGTTCCGGGCGGAAGCTTTTAATGCCATCAACCACCCCGTTCAGGGTGGTTGTCTGGATACAACGGTGCAAGACACGAACTTCGGTATTGCCAATTGCACCCGGAATACAGAAAGGGAGGTTCAGTTTGCTCTGAAGTTATTCTTCTAACCCTCCAAGCCCGCGAAACCGGGTTTGGGGGGGCGCGAGTAGAGCAGGAATTTTGCCCGCATCAACGAGGCAGCTTCCCGGAGTGGCAAGGTGTTAGGACTTCCGGGAAGCTGCTTTTTTTTCGTGGAGAGCCCAAATAAGTTACGGCGCACACCGGTCACTCGATAGGGCCGGGAGGCAAAGACGGTATAGTGCTTGACGAAGTTTGTTTTTCGAGCGCACTCTATCAGCGCTACAGAATCTAGCCGTTAGATGTTGGGGAGGCAAGTTTCCGAGGTTGTCTGCGCCCAATCCTGGCCCGTAAGGTTCAAGTCTTTTGAGAATCTCAAAGTTTACGGTCTCCTTTATAGGTCTCATGGTGGTGTTGTGGGCGCTCGCCGCGGCTGCCGGACAGGTCGCTCCCGCTTCCTGGCAGGGGTTGGTCCGTGATGCGAGGGGTAACCATTTGGCTGGGGCGCAAGTCGTGTTGCGTGATATCGAATCAGGCCGCGCCTGGGTCGCCCTTGCAGACGCGCACGGGGCTTTCAGCTTCCGGCAGTTTCCCGCAGGGAACTACGCCGTGCAGGTCCGATGGCACGACTTGACGGCGTCATCGCCGGAGCCGGTGAGAATTCCCCCAGGGGCTCATTTGACCTCTTCCCTGCAAGCCGCCGAGACTTCCTGCGAGTTGTTCCTCCAGACGACAGAGGCTGAAGCGCAACCGCAGGCGAGCGGTGGGGAGAAACTATCTAGCCGCCAAGTTTCGGATCTGCCTCTGAACAAGCGTGACTTCAGTCAACTCCTGCTGCTGGCTGCCGGTACCATGACCGATACGAACGGTGCGGCAAGCTTCACGCAACAGTTCGCCGTAAATGGCCAGCGCGGCGCAACTGCCGTCTTTGCCATGGATGGCGTGGATATCACTGATCCGGAGTCCGGGGGAGCCACCTTCACCAACTTCAATGTGGATGCCGTCCAGGAAATTGAATCGCTCTCGGGCGTCATGCCTCCTGAGTTCGGGCACGGGGCTGGCGGTTTCACCAATATTAAGACCAAGTCGGGGACGAACCGGCTGCGCGGCTCGCTCTTTGAGTTTGTCCGCAACTCCGCATTCGACGCGAGGAATTTCTTCGACCGGCGGACCATGGCCAACCCCGGCCGTATACCCCCGTTCGTCCGCAATGAATTCGGCTTTGCCATCGGTGGTCCGTTCACACTGCCGGGAATCTACCGCGGCCGCGATCGCACGTTCTTCTTCGCCCAGTATCAGGGTTTCCGCCAGGTGTTGGGAACCACGCAGGTGCTTTCAGTGCCCACGCAGGCGGAGCGCCAAGGAGAGGATACGACGGCATTTCCTGGTGACACCCTCCACGTGCCCGTCAATCCACAGATAGCGCCCGTCCTGGCGGCGTATCCGCTGCCCAACGATTCGCAGGGGCCCTTTGGAGCGCGCACCTACGCCACCCCCTCCAAGGTCTCGACGGACACCGACCAGTTCTCCATACGTATCGACCACCGGACTTCCGACCGTGGCCGGTTGTTTGCCCGGTTCAACTTCGACAACGTGAAAGGCCCCCTGACCAACCCCAGCCAATCGGCCATCAATCCGGGCTTTGCCACAACCTTCGTCCAGAACCAGCGCAACGCGGGGCTGAATTATACCCGCGTAGTGTCACCGCAATTCACCTCCGAGACCTCACTCGGCTACATTCGCAGTACACCGCTCTTCCTTGCTCACAATCAGACTCAACCGGGGATGACATTTGCTGACAGCCTTTACGAATCTTTCAATTCGGCCTCCGGCAGCGTGTCAGGATTCTATGGAAACCTCTTTCAGCTTCGCCAGAATTTCACTTACCTTCGGGGTACTCACGCTTTGAAATGGGGCGTCGAGGTGCGCGTCAACCGCGACTCGGCCATCTTTGGCATGAACCCTAACGGCCAGTACACCTTTGGGGGCGGGGTCGCATATGCGCCGGTAGAAATTCAGTCTGCGAGCGGCCAGCACGATATTCCAGTGGGGGCTCCCCTGCCGGACACGCTCACGGCGCTACTCACCGCGACCCCCTTTGCGTATAACACCACAGCGGCCTTAGCCCTAATACTGTTCACTTTACAATTTTAATGCATTCTGAGAATTCAATCCGCACACTGCTGCAAGTCGCGCGAGGGCGCAGTGGGAAGTTGCTCATCTTGCGCTTCACCCCGCGCGGGCGTCGTTGGCCGCGACTC
>JAIQGA010000392.1 GCA_020072925.1 Terriglobia bacterium
ATCCAATGCGGCCCCGGCGGAGGGCCGTGGCTCGGAGGAATCTCATGTTGAGTGCGCTCAAGGTCTTGCTAGTTTGCTTGCTCGGTGGAGCTTCGCTGGCGGTTGCGCAGCCTATGCCAGAGGGGCGGCTGTTACGCTTTCCTGATATCTATAAGGATAAGGTCGTCTTCAGTTATGCCGGAGACCTTTGGCTGGTTTCAGCTTCCGGGGGAGTCGCGCACCGGATTACGACGCATCCGGGCCTCGAACTCTTCCCCAAGTTTTCGCCCGACGGCAAGTGGATCGCCTTCACGGGGCAATACGACGGCAATTTCAATGTCTACATCATTCCCGCCGAAGGCGGCCAGCCCAAGCAGCTCACTTTCTTGCCGGACCCAGTCAGCGTTCCGGAGCGCATGGGCCCGAACAACATGGTGATCAATTGGTTTCCGGATTCGAAGCGCATCCTGTTTCTTTCGCGCCGCGACACATTCAACGGGTGGTTCGGCCGGCTGTTCAGCGTGAGCATCGACGGCGGCCTGCCCGTGCGCCTGCCCATCGACAAAGGCGGGCTCACTTCGTTTTCGCCCGACGGAACCAAGATCGCTTACAACCGCATCTTCCGCAATTTCCGCACCTGGAAGCGCTACACGGGGGGCATGGCCCAGGACATCGCTATCTATGACTTGAAGAACAACACCTACGAACGACTCACGGACTATCCCGGCACGGACACCTATCCGATGTGGCACGGCGACACCATTTATTTCGGCTCCGACCGCGGCCCGGAGCACCGTATCAATCTCTACGCCTACAATCTGAAAACCAAGGAGACGCGCCAACTCACGCATTTCAAGGACTACGACGTGAACTGGCCAAGCCTGGGTCCGGACTCGATTGTGTTCGAGAACGGTGGCTATTTGTACGATTTCGATCTGAAGACCGAAAAGGCCCGCAAGCTCACCATCGAGGTTCCGGGGGACTTCGACGAAGCGCGCGCGCACTGGGCCAACGTCAGCAAGCTCATTACGGATTTTGATATTTCACCGGAAGGCAAGCGCGCGGTCTTCTCGGCGCGCGGGGACGTCTTCACCGTTCCGGCCAAAGAAGGCAGCATCCGCAACCTGACCCAGACGCCGGGCGCGCGCGAGAAATACGCCACGTGGTCGCCGGACGGGAAATGGATCGCCTACCTCTCGGACCGCACAGGCGAAGATGAGGTCTACATCGCACCACAGGACGGCATGGGCAAGGAAATCCGCATCACGCACGACGGCAAAGTCTTCCGCCTGCCGCTCGTCTGGTCGCCCGACAGCAAGAAACTGCTCTTCGCCGACAAGTCGGTGCGCCTCTGGTATGTCGACATCGAGGCGAAAGAACCCGTTCTGATCGACCAGGGCAAGTACGACGACTTCGTCAATTACGCGTGGTCGCCCGACAGCAAGTGGGTGGCGTACGCCAAGGCCGCGGAGAATCACTACCATGTTGTGGAGCTTTATTCGCTGGACGAAAAGAAGATCACGCCGGTGACCAGCAGTTTTACGGACAGTTGGAACCCTGTCTTCGATCCCGGCGGGAAATACCTCTATTTCCTCTCTAACCGCGACTACAACGAAGTGCTCGGGGTTTACGACGCGGAATTCGCCAACCCGAAGGCCACACGCGTTTATGTGGTGACGCTGCGCGCCGACCTGCCCTCGCCCTTCGCGCCCCAAAGCGACGAGTCCGGCGCGAATAAGGCCGAGACCGCGACGAAGGAAGAAAAGAAGACCGAGGAAAAGGCCGAAAGCCGTGAAGTTCCAAAGGCGTTTCGCATTGACCTCAGAGGCCTCCCCGAGCGTGTGGTGGCGCTGCCGATTCCGCCCGGCAACCTGGCCCGCCTCGATGCGTCGAAGGATTATGTGTTCTACGTAAGCAACCCGATTTTCGGGCTGTCGGGACCGCTGCCCGGCGAGAGTCCCGCCATTCGTATCTTTGATCTGAAGGAACGCAAGGACAGCGTTTTGATCTCCGGCGCGAATGCTTTCGCGCTTTCCTTTGATGGCACCAAGCTTCTTTACGCCGCGCCGAAGGGTCCTCTGGGCGGCGAAGAGGAAGAGGAGGGCGGCCCATCTCCCCGCACCTACGGCATCATCGACGCCAAGCCCAGCGAAAAGGAACCGCACAAGGCGGGCGAAGGCGCCCTGAACCTGGCCGGGATGCGCATGAACGTGGACCCGAGCGCGGAGTGGAAGCAGATTTTCGACGAAGTGTGGCGCCAGCAGCGCGACTACTTCTTCGAGCCCTCGATGAACGGCGTGGATTGGGCGAAGGAGCGCGAGCGCTACGCTCCCTTGCTGCCGCACGTCGAGGACCGCTACGACCTGACCTACGTTCTGGGCGAAATGATCGGCGAGCTCGCGAATTCGCACACCTACGTGGGTGGCGGCGATTATCCTGACCTGAAGCCTGTCAGCGTGGGCGTGCTGGGCGTAGACTTCGAGGCGGACACCGAACACGGGCTCTACCGCTTCAAGAGAATCTACTCCGGTGAGAACTGGGACGCTGCGCTGCGCTCGCCCCTGACCGAGCCCGGCGTGAACGTCAAGGAAGGGGACTACCTGCTGGCGGTCAACGGCAAGCCGCTGCGCGTGCCGCAAAACCCCTATGAACTCTTCCTCAACACGGCGAATGAAAATGTCACGCTTACTGTCAACTCCCAGCCGAGTGAAAGCGGCGCGCGACAGGTCGTGGTGAAGCCGCTCGCGAGCGAGTTCAGCCTGCGCGAGCTCGACATGATCGAGACCAACCGCAAGAAAGTAGACGCGGCCACCGGCGGCCGCGTGGGTTATGTGTATCTTCCGGACATGTCCGCCCCCGGGTTGAACGAATTCGTGAAGCAATTCTTCCCGCAAGTCCGCAAAGAAGGGCTCATCTTCGATGTGCGCTACAACGGCGGAGGATTTGTGGACCAGCTCATCTTCGAGCGCCTGCGCCGCATTCTGGCCGGCATGGACTCCGCGCGGAACTTTGAGTCGGGCACCATTCCTGACGTGGTGTTCCACGGCACCATGGCCTGCGTGACCAATGAATACGCGGCTTCGGACGGCGATTTCTTCACCTACTACTTCAAGAAATACAAGCTGGGGCCGGTGATCGGCATGCGCACCTGGGGCGGAGTGCGGGGCATTCGCGGCGCCATTCCCCTAATGGATGGCGGCTACGTCACGCGCCCGGAGTTCTCCCTTTACGGCCTCGACAGCCAGTGGTTGATTGAGAACCACGGCGTCGCGCCCGATATCGAAGTGGATAACCGTCCCGATCTGGTGATGGCCGGACACGATCCGCAACTCGAGAAAGCCATCGAGGTCGTGATGAAGGAAATCCGCGAGCACCCGAAGCGCCTGCCTCCGCGGCCTCCCGACCTGCCGGCATATCCGCCTGGTCCGGGAATGTAGCGCGGGGTCACCGCTTTCCCGTCGCTGCACAGCAAAAGATGAAAGAGGATGGAATGGTCCGATCGCTGGGTGTGACCTTGCCAGGAGCGTCTCCCCACACTCAGGCCTTGACTATCCATATCAATCTATATAGACTTGCATAGTTGAATCATATTGATCAGGGAGGGAGCGTGGAATTTTTTCGCCTTCCAGAAGCCGCGCGTCAATTGGGGATAAGCTACCCGACGCTCAAGCAGTGGATCTACAAGGAAAAGATCCGCACGATGAAGACCCAGGGCGGGCACCACCGTATTCCTCGCTCAGAAGTTGACCGGCTGCTGTACCAGCGCGGGCAGAGCGCCCCCGCAGGGGCCAAGACGCTTCATGTGGTTCCGCCGACGCGCGCCATCCTGAACGTGGCGACCGGCGCGGGCCTCGAGCACGTCATCAGCGGGCGAAACCAACTGGTGGGCCGGGTCATCGGCCTCAAGATCGAAGGTCTGCTGGCCAAGGTGGTCCTCGACATCGGCGGCCAGACCATCACTTCCATAATCACGCGCGACGCCTGCCACGACCTGGGGCTCAAGGTGGGCGAGACCGCCGCAGCACTCATCAAGGCGACGGAAGTCATGATCATGCGCGTTGTCCCGGCGAGGTCGTGACTTTGGCCAGTATCACCACCCCGCAATCGGAATCTCGTAAGGTGCCGAAGCCGCCAGCCCGGACATTTGTCTGGCCGTTGACGCGCCTCGACATAGCCGGCGCGTTCGGCGACATTGGCGTCCTGTTTCCCATCGCCATTGCCCTCATCACCCTGAATCACCTGAATCCCACCGCGGTGTTTCTCGCCGCCGGAGTCACCTACATTCTGGCGGGCGCCTATTTTCGGATTCCCATCGCCGTCCAGCCATTCAAGGCCGTCGCGGCCATCGCGCTGGCCCTCGCCTTGTCGCC
>JAIQGA010000393.1 GCA_020072925.1 Terriglobia bacterium
AGGGGGCCCTGCCGCGACGACGTATCCACCTGCGTCGCCGCCCTCCGGCCCCAGGTCAATGATCCAGTCGGCGGTTTTCAAGACATCCATGTTGTGCTCGATGATCAGGACCGTGGCGCCGGTTTCGATGAGGCGACGAAACGCCGCGAGCAGCTTACTGATGTCGTCAAAGTGCAATCCCGTGGTGGGCTCGTCAAAGATAAACAGCGTGTTCTCGGCGGTCTGATGCGCCAGGTGTGCGGCCAGGCGAACGCGCTGGGCTTCGCCGCCGGAAAGAGTGGTGGCGGACTGGCCCAGGCGCAGGTAACCCAGTCCCACTTCGTCCAGGACCCGAATCTTATCGATAATTCGGGGGACGCTGGTAAAGAAACCGAGCGCCTCCCTCACGGTCATCTGAAGAACCTCGTAAATGTTCTTGCCCTTGTAGTGGACTTCCAACACGCCGGGCTTGAAGCGCCGGCCGCCGCATTCCTCGCAGACCAGCTCGACGTCCGCCAGGAACTGCATCTCAATCGTCACCGTGCCGTCGCCCTGGCAGGTCTCGCAGCGGCCTCCTGGAATATTGAAGGAAAAATGGCCGGGCGTGTAACCGCGCTTCTTCGCTTCCGTTGTGGAGGCAAAGACCTCGCGCACCGCATCAAACGCCTTGATGTAAGTGATGGGATTCGAGCGCGGAGTCCGGCCGAGAGGCGACTGGTCCACCAGGATGATGTCCGCGAGCTTGTCGTCGCCCTCGACGCGCTCGTACTCTGCGCGAGGCGCGGGCTGCCCGCGGCGCGACATCATGGCGTTGTACAACACATCGTGGACGAGCGTGGATTTCCCCGAGCCGGAAACCCCGCTGATACAAACCATCAGCCCCAGCGGGATGTCCACATCGATGGCTTTCAGGTTGTGCTGCCGCGCGCCGCGCAGGCGCAACCAGTTTTTCCCCGGTCGGCGTCGCGCGCTCGGGAGGGGAATTTCGAGCTCGCCCGAAAGGTATCGGCCCGTGAGCGAATGAAGGTCCGCTTTGAGGCCCGCGAGGTCGCCCTCGTAAACCACGCGCCCGCCGTGCTCGCCTGCGCCGGGGCCCAGGTCCAGAATCTTGTCCGCGTGCGACATCATCTCGGGATCGTGCTCGACGACCAGCACGGTGTTTCCGAGATCGCGCAGGGTCTTCAGAATTTCGATGAGCCGGCCTGTATCGCGAGGATGCAGCCCGATGGAGGGCTCGTCGAGGACGTACAGCGCGCCTACCAGATTCGACCCGAGCGCGGTCGCCAACTGAATCCGCTGCGATTCGCCGCCGGAGAGCGTCGAGGCGAGCCGGTCGAGCGTCAGATATTCCAGGCCCACCTTGTAGAGAAACTTCAGGCGCGAGCGGATTTCCTCCAGCACTTTGTCCGCGATGGTCTGGTGCTCCGGCGAAAGGTGCAGCTCATTGAAGAACTGGTAGGCGTCCTGGATGGACATGCGGCAGACTTCCGTGATGTTCTTCCCCGCGATGCGGATATTCAGCGCTTCGCGCCGCAGCCGCCCGCCCTGGCATTCCGGGCAGAGCGTGTAGCCACGGTAGCGGCTCAGGAAGACGCGCACGTGCAGCTTGTACTTCTTGCGCTCCAGGTAATTGAAGAAGCCGCGGATCCCCAGGAACTGCGCATCGCCCTCGATGACCCATCGGCGCTGCTCCGTAGTCAGCTTATAGTAAGGCACGTCCAGCGGGACCCCTGCCGCGCGCGCGGCGCGCTTCATCTCGTTGTAAGGCATCCGGTAGCGCGGCTTCGTCCACGGCTCCACGGCGCCTTCGGCGAGGCTCTTGTTCTTGTCTGGAATTACCAAATCCAGATCGAAGTCGATGGTGTTGCCGAATCCCTGGCAGCGCGGGCAGGCGCCGTAGGGGTTGTTGAATGAGAAGAGGCTGGGCTCGGGGTCCTGGAATACGATCTTGCAGCGCTTGCACTCGAAGCGCTCGTTGAAGGTAAGGCGCTCGCTTGGGGTCGTCGCATCCGGTGCCAGGAATTCAAGGATCGCCTCGCCGCTCTCGCGGTAGCACAGTTCCACGGAATCAATCAGGCGCTGGCGAATCTCCGCGCTCACCGCCAGTCGGTCCACGAGAATGCACACCGGCTTCGCGAAATCGATATCGAGCAATGACTCGGGCGTGGAGAATTCGAACACGCGCCCTTGCTGGTAGAGCCGGTTGAAACCGTGCTGGCGCAGCGCGAAGAGGCGCGGCTTGAGCGCCTCGTCGGGCGGCACCGGGGCTGAGGCAGTGGCTGTCGCGGTTTCTGCGGCACGTTTCCCACGGTCCAAACGGAGTCTGGGTGGCGCTCCCGACGGCAACTCGCCTCCTGCGGCGCCGGCCGCAGGTTTCGCGACTCCAGGATTGAGTTGAAACAAAATATAGAATCGGCGACCAGATTCGAGGGACAGCACACGGTCGGCGACTGCGTCCACGTGGTCCTTGCCCACCAACTGCCCGCACTGGTAGCACGTGGTCACGCCAACGCGCGCGAAGAGCAGCCGCAAGTAGTCGTAAATCTCCGTTGCTGTGGCGACCGTGGAGCGCGGGTTGCGCGTGGTGTTCTTCTGGCGGATGGCCACTGGTGGCGCGATTCCCACCACCTCGTCCACATCCGGCTTCTCCATGCGTTCGAGGAACTGCCGCGCGTAGGCGGAGAGCGACTCGACGTAACGGCGCTGACCCTCCGCGTACAGCGTGTCGAACGCCAGGCTCGACTTGCCGGAGCCGGAAAGGCCGGTGACTACGGTCAGCTTGTTGAGCGGGATCGTGCAGTCGATGTTTTTCAGATTGTGGACGCGCGCTCCGCGCACGATGATGGCGTCTTCAAGTTTGCCGGGAACAGATGAGCCGGTCCCTCTGCGCAGGGGCGCACTGGACGGCGGAGCCAGAGCCTCGGCCGCGCTGGTGGGAGACGAAGTGGAAGCGCTCAGTTGAGTTTCGCTACGCACCGAACCGTGCGGTTCCGAGATTGCAGGAGCCGTAGAGAATTCGCGCGGTGGATCACCGATGTCCAAAGTTGTCCCCTGTGGTGGTGGGCTGCGACGCTCCTCCGCGAGGCGGAGCGCTACAGTCAAGCGCGCAGCGAGATGCCCAAACTAGCTATTATAAGTCGGGGGCGAACTCGAAGCAAATTGCGCGCAAAAGCACTCCGTTGTGGGCTCGGTTCTTACAAATCGGGCATGGCTATGGAATGATACGGAGACATTCGTGCTTCGGCAAATGCTCAAAAGCGTCCGCGCTCCTCGAGGAGAAGGTCCGATCCGGGAAGGATGCGGTTGCCGAAAATTTTCCGGCGTATGGCGGCGAAGTCAGGAGGTTTGCGGGAAGATCGCGACGAGGGAGCAGGAATAATCCGCGCGATAACGCGGCCACGGTCCCGCAGTTCGACAATCTTGCCGACGCGCAGCCAGGCTTTTAACTGCCGCGCGTTTCGGAATTGGCGAAGGGGGACGGCATGCATGGAAAAAGTCTGACACTTCTTGTGGCACATCGTCCAGGGGGGACCGGGGAGTTCTTCCCCGGTCCCGCCCTTCTGATGACTCTCAAGAGACGCCTAACTTCGCTCAACAATGCCCCATCCGAGATTCTTCGCTTTTCCGGCCATCCCGTGGTCGGTCTCAATTCACCGGGGGCTCGCCGGGGCGCGGCGTAGGCGCGGGCGGCGTGCCGGGGCCTTCGTGAGGACGCGCGGTAAACCCGCGATGCTCCCCGAAAGTTCGGTTCCGCATTCCAAACGCCTCGCGGTTCTCGATGAACTGCCGGATTTTCTTCCGCTGCTCCGGCGTGAGCACCTTTTGCGCCTCCAGCAAAGCCTGGATGTGCTGTTTCATCTCCTGGCCGCGCAGGTCAGAGATTTCCTGAACCTTTTTCATGACCGCGTCGCCATCCAGTTGATCGGCGCGCAGCATTTCGCGAAGCTCGATGCCGCGCACCTCGAGTTGCGCGCGCGTCTGCACGCTGGATTTTTCGTTGTCCACGACGATTTTCCGCAATTGTTGCGCCTGCGGCTCGCTCAGATTGAGATAAGCCTTGACCCGGTCGTTTTCGAGCATGGCCAACAGGTGTTGCCCCATCTCATGTCCGGGTCCGAATCCGTGGTCGAACTCGCGTCTAACCATAAACCTGCCGGGACCGGCCATGTGCTCCATGGGGCCTCCCAGGTGCTCCATCGGCTCGCCCGCACGTACCATCGGCCCCACGTCCTGCGCTCCCGCTTCGAATTCTTGCGCCCGCGTGACGAGGGCCAGCGCCACCAAGCTCACCGCCGCCACCAATGCGACTCCCAACCATCTTTTCATACCGTCCTCCTTCGTGAGTCTCTATTCATACTCTATGAT
>JAIQGA010000394.1 GCA_020072925.1 Terriglobia bacterium
GAAGAATGGCACCCAGAGCGCCAGGCCGTAACTGAGGTCCTGCATGCCTGTGGTTTCGTAAGCGTAATCGCTGCGCCAGAGGGGCACGGCGCGGCGCAGCGTTTCCAAATCATTTCGCCGCCCGCCGGAGGCGCACGTATCGATGAGGAGATTCGGGTGTCGCCGGCGCAATTCGTCCCAGAACGTCAGGAATCCCGTTACATAACGGTTTTCCGTGATGCCCTGCCGGTCCCGTGAGTCGTTGTCGCGCCAGAATTGCAGTGGCGCGATATTGAAATCCTGGCGATAAAGGTCCATGCCCTGCTCGCGAAAGAGTGTGTCGGCCCGCTCGATGAGCCAGGCGCGCGCCAGAGGGTTGCCGAGATCGAGCAGCTTCGTCTCGCCCTCGCGCCCCAGCAGCCAATCAGGATGCTGCTCGAACAATTCGGTGCCGGGCGTGACGCGCTCCGGCTCCATCCAGACGATGATTTTCACACCGCGCGCGTGCACGTAGTCCGCGATAGGCCGCAAGCCACGCGGGAAGCGCTGCGGGTCCGGCGCCCACGTGCCGACGTTCCACCAACCCTTCTGGAAGGGGTACCAGCCCGCGTCCATCCACCAGTAATCGATCTTCAACCGTCTTTCCTGGTAGAGGTCGAGGAATTTCTTCTGGCCCTCTTCATTCGCGCCCTGCATCTCAATGTCCTGGCGGCCGCTGCCCGCAGCCATCTGCGGGGGCGGGAGTTTTCCTCCCGGACGCGGCAGGTTGTGTGCGATCATCCAGCGCCGCCAGAGGTTCTGGCCGCGAATCCAGTCGCCCTTCCAGAATTGCATCACGATGAGCGGGCTGCGCACTTCTTCGCCAGGCAACAAGCGGAGATGGGTCAACTCTTGTCCGGCGCGAATTCGCAAGCCGCGGGCGGGGTCGCGCGTGAACGCGGCCGACCACTGGCCAGGCCAGCCGACGGCCACAATCACGCCTTCGCCTGGCCACGCCACGTTGAAATAAGGAAACTCGCCATCTGAGGGACGGCCGCCCCAGGATGCCAACCGCCATTCCTCCTGAGGTCTCAAGGGTGTCTCGATGGGCGCATAGTCGCTCGGCCCTGCCGAACTGCCCCGATTGTGATGGAGCAGGAACTCGCCCTCTCCATCGCGCTCCAGGCGCGTGTCAAGTGCCTGAATGTTTTCGAGAATAGGCGTGGGGGCGGTCCCGGCATTTTTGAAATAGAGCGTCCATTCAACGCTGGGAAAATCGCGATAAGCGACGGCCACGGCGCGCAGCACCAGGCCGCTTTGCGGATCTGTGTACGTCAGTGTCGTTTCGGTGCGCTCTGCATCGAGTTCGCGGATGCGCCGCTCGAGGCGCCAGTTCTTGAGCAATTCACTCGACGGTCTGCCGCCGTAAGTGAACGAGAACGGCGAGTTGGTTGTATACGCCGCGCGCAGCGGGCCTACGGGCAGATCGTCTAACCAAACCGCCTTGCCGTCGTTCAGCGTCACCCGCGCCTCGGCCCAGTCAGCTTGATTGAAATCGTTGCCAAACAGAGTCCCCTGGCCGGCATCGCTCAACTTGAGCGTGAACTCCCGCGCGCCTTGAAGATCCACCTTCACCGGCACTCCCGCCAGGCCCTCGCGCACCACCGCCGAGCGGAGAACCTCCTTTCCGCCAACCTCAACGGAGGCGATGACACTGCCTCGGCCGGAGTTCGAGTAATAGCCCACGTCGTTGCTGTCCACGCCCACCACCGCTTCGAACCATCGGCCGGGCTGTGGCAGGTGGACCACCACCTCACCCTCACTTGGGCAATACAGCCCGCGTCGGTAGTGCTCGTGGAAAATCAGAAGAGAATGGCCCTTGACGGCGTTCTTCTCGATGGGGCCGTGGGCAAGCGAAACCTCCAGATAGCCCCTTGCGGGCCTGACCTCCGGCTGGCCCGCGAATTTGGCCGCCGCCCAGCGTTGCGCTTCTCCCATTTCCTCGGGCGTGGGCGAACCCATCTCGCCCGCTGCAACCGTCACGCTCAAGAACAGCACGTGGATGATTGCCAGAAGTGTTCTCATGCCCCGCGCCTCCGCTTCTTCAAGTGGTGCCACATCAACGCCGGGGCGATTTTATCCCAAAGCGCGCTCGAGGGGATTGACCGTGACCGTGGCGCAGGCGGAATGCCCGGGCTTTCCACACCCGTTTGCCGCGCGGGGGGCGCGCGACGGTGGCGCTGACCGAGATGTTCATTCGATCCGGCTCGGAAGCCGATGCGCGCCGCTTAGGGTTTCGTCAACTGCACATACACTGCGCGAGCCTTACGGTACATTTCGAGCATCGCCTGGCGGTTCTGCTCGCTGCGGAATCCTGGGTAGCCCTGGTAGAGTTTCATCTCGCGGTCGATCCAGTTGATGAAGAACTTCGCGTCTTCGGGCACGATCCCTCGTCCCTCGCCGACCCGCACATAGACGGGGCTGGTGTGCGCGAAGCGAATGGCCGCCGCAGGCTTCTCAAAAGTGCGCGCGGCCACCCAGCCCGTCTCCTTCGCGTCCAACTCACAGTCCGCCACAGCACGCGTCGGGTCATTGCCGGGCGAAACACTCTTCACAACCCTGCCCTTCCAGACCACCTCGAGGCGGTCGAGTGACGCTGCGGAGCTTGCCTCGACGTGAATTCTCGGCTTCCGTATGTTCGAGGGGTTTGACGCCACCGGCCCTCGAAGCCAAATCGTGTCACCCGGCTCGCGCCCATTGACGGTGAGGAAGAGCATGGGCCCGTTGGTGGCGAAACTTCGTCCCTGCTTGAGGGCGCGAAACCACTCGGCGTAACTGAATGCACCCGGCAAGTGGACGTATACGCGCTCGAATCCGAGCGGGCTGGCCTTCACGCCGGAGGCGCTTCCCGCCGACGCCGCCAGCCGGAAACCGCAATTCAAGAAGCGGTAATAGACACTCATCGCCCAGAGCGCCATGCCCGCCGGAGTGTCGTATTCGGGATCCTCCTTGGGGATCATCCCCCACGTCGCGGTCTCGGTTTCCACGCCATGACGGTTGAAGTGGTTATAGACGAGGCCGCCAAAGTCCACCTCGCCCAGCGCCACCAGCGCCGCCACGTCGCGCCAGGTAATCTTCTCCGCATCTACGTATCCGCCCTGCCGGCGCGCCTCCTGAGCAAAGAGCGTGTTGGGCGGCGAAACCAGGTACCCATGGAATTCGAGCGGCGTGCGGAGACCCACCAGGTCCACAGCCCCCGGGCCGTCTTTCAACCGCTCGATTTCCGTGTCGTAAACCGAGAAAGCGTGCGTCGCGTCCACCACGTGAACGGCCGAACCGGCATCGGAGGCAGGTGGCGCTACGGCATTCAGATCGTTCTCCCACACCCATTGCGTCAAGGTCGGCGCCAGATTCAAGTCTTCCGCCAGAAGCAGCGCCGGCATTTCTCGCCACGGGCGGTGGTTGTGCAGGTCGCCCGAGTACCACCCGCGCGCGTTCATGTCGATCCAGCGCACGAGCTCGATCTTCTCCCGGCGTGTCGCGCCCGGCGCAATTTCCAGTTCGCGTGTCACCGCACGATATTCCGGCCCGCGCTCTACTTGCAGCTTGTATTGACCCGGCGGCAGTGAAATCTCGAATTTACCCGCGGCGATGAAGTGCTCCTCCGGCGGTTTGTGATATTGGGGCGCGCCCGCCGGCGCCCAGAACTTGTTCGCCGCGTCTGTCAAGTAACAGCGCGCCTTCACCGCCTGGCCCGTCGTGTGGTCGAAGATTTCTACCAGGAGCCGGCCTTTGGTATTGCCCGGCGCGGTCTGTGGCGGCGCTGGAGTGGCACCCAGCCCGATGGCGAATACGCACCCGAGCGCGGCGAGTATTGAGCCTGCGAATTTTCCGCTGCGTGCCCTCCGTCGATGCGCCTCGATGATGGCCATGGAAGCTCCCCGCTGCCTCACGCTGCGCTCTTTGTTCCCACCTTCGGCCCGCCGCGCTAGGGCTTCTCCAGGATCGCTTCCGCGTCGAGGGTGATGTCGACGAGGTCGCCCACCACAATGCCGCCCCGGTCGAGCGTGGCGTTCCAACTGACGCCAAAGTCGTGGCGATTGATCGTGGTCTTTGCAAGGAAGCCCGCGCGCGTCTTCGGGCCCTTATCCACGCCGTCTTCCCACCAGGGTGTTTTCCACTGCCCCAGGTAGTGGACCTTCAGCGCCACTTCGCGCGTCACGCCGCGGATGGTCAGCGCGCCGGTCAGGCGAAAGTCGTGATCGCCCACCACTTCAACCTTGCTTCCGGCGAAGGTAATCTCCGGATGGTGCGCGACGTCCAGGAAATCCGCGCTGCGCAGGTGCTCGTCGCGCGCCGGCTCGCCCGTCCA
>JAIQGA010000451.1 GCA_020072925.1 Terriglobia bacterium
GCCGGATCTAGGGACTGGGTGCTGGGGGCTAGGTGCTGGGGTTTTCTTCCCAGTCCCCAGCCCCTAGCACCCAGCACCTCGTCTGCGGCATCGAGGTTACGTCTGTCGGTAGATCTTCCCGACCTGATCTCCCGCGGCTCGCGAGGGATCCGCCAGCCCTTCGAACTTTACCTTGTAGGTCGTCTCTTTGCCGCGCTGGAAGGGCAGTTGCACGGCCTCGGCCTGGTAGGCCTGGTAGAGCTGGCTGACCACAAACTTCCCGGCCGCGTCGCGCCGTGGAGAGATGACCGCGACGGAAGTCTTGGGAATCGGCACCAGCCCTCCGAAGCTGATCTCCTCGTAGGCCTGGGCGCCCGCGGGCAGGCCGGTATCCGTGCCTGTGGCGAACGTCCCGTGAGCGATGAAGTGTTTGAGCTTGGCGAGATCCGATTCCTTCAAGGTCACTTCGATGGATTCGGCCTCACCGGTCATCACCACATCGAGCGATCCCGCCACCTGGTCGGCGGTGATGGTATCGAGCTTGGGCGACAAGGCCACGGTGGCCGCGCCTTCCGTCGACCCAGCGAAAAATGGCGTGCCCCCCTGGGGCTCGCCCGAGGCGTTGATAAGCAGACGACTGCCTGCGGCCGGAATGGAAACGTCCAGCCAGAGCTTGCCCGGCCCTTGATGGATTTTCGTTGCGTCAACATTGCTTGGCATTTCAACCTCCGAAATTAGAAACTGGAAATTCGAAACTGGAAATTCGGGACTCGAGACTCGGGATTCGGGATTAGGGCAAAACGCGCCGTCGTGAGGCGTTTTGGTTCCGCGAAATCTCCGCCACCTGCGGATCGTTCTTTCCCGAATTCCGAGTCCCGTGTCCCGAGTCCCGAGATGATGACCCTGTTCCGTGCGGGCGTCGTGGGCGTAAAGCTCGGCGTCGTGAAGCGCGAGAGCCCATTCGTCGTGTCTTCGACCGTCAGCGACCAGGTACCCGAGCCCGAGCCGCCGGTGGTGACCTGGTTGAAGATGTGGACGACAAGGTATTCGTTGGTGAGCGTGATGCTCGCTCCCGGCGCGCAGGTCACCGTGATATTCGCCGCTCCGCCCGTCCAGTCGTCGTTGCTGTTTGTGCAGTCAACAAGGAACGTGGCGCTCGTCTGGTCGGTCTGCGAGCTGGAGCGGTACAGGTTGACGTGCGCCTTTCCCACACGCCCCGATTTGTTGTCGGTCTTCCGCAGTGTGAAGACCCAATTCCCCGAATCGAAGATCCCGTTGTAAGTGTTCTCGGAAACCCAGAGGGTCGCGTGCGGCGAGGTGTGCGAAGGCTCGGAGGCATCCGCGCTGTTGTCGCTGAGGCCAGGATCGACGTGATACCACCCCGTGGTGTTCGAGCCGTTTGACACGCTGCTGGTCGAATCCGCCGGGCCCGCGGGCGAAGTCTCACTCAGCTTCCACACGTTCGTCGTAACGGCCGAGTTGGTAAAGTAGATCGTCTTTTGGGCGAAGGCGGGGGAAGAAGTCAGGAGAGACAAGACAAATGGCAGAAGAATTATGAATGCTGAATTATGAATGATGAATTGACGAAGGCAGGAATACGAAACTGGATTCCACCGTACGCGGTAATGACCATCGCCCCCAAGAACGTGGGGATCGAAGTTTGCGCGAGCCCCGAATCGCCAGTCATGAATCCCGTCTGTCTTCAATTCATAATTCATAATTCAGAATTCACCATTCCTTCAGGGACCCGTCACAATCGTTGTTCCGTTCACCGTCAGGTCGTTGCCGTTGCCAGACTGGTCCGGATCGGGGCTACCCAGGCCCAACGGCCAGTAGCCCGCGCTGGCGCTGTGGGGCTGTGTGCCGTGCAAAAGCGTTTGAACGTCCGCGTCGCTCAGGCTGGTGTTGTCAATGTAGACCTGGGCGATGTCACCGATAAAGCCATAAGCCAGCGACCCGTCGTTGCCAATGTACAAGGGATTGTCGGAATAGTTAATAGGGCCAGCAAAGGTGCTCGCGCTGGCAGCGTGCTTGAACAGCGTCCCATCGGCGTTGTAGATGTCCAGGTAAAGGTAGCCGCCAGACGCCCAACGGCCGACCACGAAATACCAGTTCCCCTGTGAGACAATTGAGTCCGCCGCGACATACCCGGCACCAGAATTCAAACTGAAAAACAGATGCCCGTAGTCCGTGGCGAGCTGAGAAAACTGGTAACTTTCGGTCGTGCCGCCGTTGTTCTTATGAACCGGATGCGCATAATTGTTCTGGGAAGCGGAGGTGTAACGCAACCAGCAGGCGAGAGTAATCGCTGTCGATGGCCGCAACGAAGCGTTATCTGCGCGGGTTAAATAATCGCTACTGGTGCCGTTAAAATATCGGGCGGTTGAGCCTCCAGCCGCCGCTTTCGCTGTCCCCGCGCCCGAAATCGTTCCCGCGCCGCTCATCGTGCCCTGGGAAAAGCCGACACTCGAAATGAGAAACTCGAAACTCGCCCACAAAACAATGATCCCCAGCGCCCGACGCTTGGGGGATGGGCGATTTTCGAGTTTCGAGTTTCGAATGTCCGTCTTTCCCCAGCACCTGGCACCTAACACCTAGCACCTCTCAGTTGATGGTCGCCTTGACATGAATCCTCACCACACCCGGCGTGCCTGCGGTCGCCGTGACCTGCAAATTCAGCGGCGCGTCCGCCGCAATCCCGGCATTGGAAAAACTCGTGGTCACCTGGGAATCGGTATCGCAGGTGAGCGTTGCGCTCATCACGTCCGTGCCCGCCGTGTTGGGCGTGGCCTCCGCGCGCTCGTCAAGCTGGATAGTTACCGTGCCCGTATCGGTCGAGCAGGCGACGCGGGTAATCGTCACCGCCTGCCCGAAATAGATTTGCACCTTGTTGGTGTCCGACGTCGTCGGCGAGAAGATGTTGATAGACTTCTCAATAGTCTTATTCGCCGTCGCCAGGTGTGCGCTGGCCACCGTCGAGCAGGTGGTCGCGCCCGTCGTCCCGCTCAAGGCGGTGGCAACCTGGGTCGTACAGGAATATGCCTGCGGAATAATTGCCGCCGAGTCCGGCGCGGTGATTGTCCGCGTGCCCGAGGTGCTTGCACCTGTCAATTTGAAATTGTTCGTCGCGGGCGTGCTCGAGGTCCCTGAGAAATAGAACTCCGCAAAGGGCAACGTGGCAGAACCGAGGTCTTTGCCGGTTGCTGCGGGCAGCACGTCGCCGCTTCCGTTGGGCGCCAGCTTGACGTTGGCGTTTGTCCCGGTCGCCGTGAGGGTGAAATCCCCCGCGCCGCCGAACGTCGCCGTGCCGGAGAGATACGCATCTTTCCATTGTTTCGAGGCACTGCCCAGGTCGATCGAGTTATCGGTTCCAGGTAAAAGAGACAGGTTGACGGCCACAGAGGCCAGATTATCGAGCGCCGTGCTCGCTCCTCCGCCCGCCGCGCACGAGCCCCAAACGATATCCGCGGCGCTGCCATCCATCTGCAAGCACTGCCCCGCCGTTCCCTTCGCGAGGCGCGTCCACTTCGGCGTGGCGCCCTGGCCGGTGACGAGGTCACCTCGTGTCACTGTGGCCGCCGTGGTATCCGGATGGGTGGCGCTGAGAAGGTTGTGGCTCGAGCCGCCCGAGGGCGCCTGGTTGATCCAGTTCGAGCCGTTCCAGGTGAGGACGTCGTTTGAACTCGGAGAGGTGATCGTAGCTTTAATGGCCGTCGACCCGGACCCGCTGGTGGCGGAATAGTCCGTCAGGTCGGCGGCTCCGAGCACTTCCTGCACTTCGGAGGCGGCGATTTTGGAGCTCCCACTCAGCCCGGCATACCCGTTCGCGGCATCCTTGTGCCCGGTCACCTCGCAGGTTGCGCAGGTCAACGTAAGGTCCGCGCTGAGCGCTCCACCCCCGCCGAGCGGCGAGCTCGTCGAGACGTTGCGCGTCGCCGGGACTTTCCCCGAGAGGTCTGTTACGAGATTAGTTACGTCCGACTCGGCGTGGTTATGCGAAGGCAGGTCGCCGCTGGCGATGGCGCGGTTGACCCAATTGCTGCCGCTCCATCCGAGGTAGTGTGTTGTTCCGGGCGAAGTGATGGTCGTACCGAGGATCGTCGTCCCGCTGCCGCTCTTGCTGGCGAAATCCGTCAAATCTGCGGATGAAATCACTTCCTGGATCTGTGCGGCGTTGACTTTCGTCGACGCCGTCAGGCCTGCATAGCCGTTCGCTGCATTTTTGTTGGCAGTCGCTTCTTTCGCAGCCAGGTCAGTGACGAGACTCGTGACATCGCTTTCCGCATGCGTGTGGGTGGGGAGATCACCCGCAGCAATCGTGCCCCAGCCGGGCGCCGCCGAAGCGCTGCC
>JAIQGA010000395.1 GCA_020072925.1 Terriglobia bacterium
AGCGGCCCGGGCGAGTGGTGAGAAAAGAAGAACTCCGAGAGATTATCTGGCCGAATAACACGGCCGCGGAGTTCGAGCGCGGCATCGATGACGCCGTCGAGCGGCTACGTGAAGTTCTGAATGATCCGCCGGAAAGCCCCCGCTTTCTGGAGGTCCTTCCAGGGCATGGCTACAGATTCATTCATCCGGTCGAGTCTCCCCATGATGAAGGGCCTCCCCAGGCCGGAGCCCCTGACCAAGTTCCCGCGACCCAATACCAGCCCCCATCACGCGAATTGATTGGGAGCCTGGCGTCCCACTATCGAATTCACGAAGAGGTGGACAGCGGCGGAATGGGGATCGTCTACAAGGCGCGCGACACCAAGTTGCCCCGCTGGGTGGCGCTGAAGTTCCTCCCCCCCGAACTGGCCACCAATCCCACGGCCCTGAGGCGGTTCGAGCGCGAGGCGCGCACGGCTTCTTCCCTCAATCATCCCAACATCTGCACGATTTACGACGTCGATCAGCACCATGGCCGGCCGTTCATTGTCATGGAGTTGCTCGAAGGCGAAACACTGAGGGATCACCTGATCGAGCGGCCGCTCAGCGTTGGCGAAATCGTCAAAATATCCAGCCAGGTCGCCTGCGCCCTGGAAGCGGCGCATGGCAAACGCATCATTCACCGGGACATCAAACCCGCCAATATTTTCATCACGCGTGAAGGGCTCACCAAGGTACTCGATTTCGGGCTGGCGAAGCCTATCATGGGCTCGGTGAACGCCGCGGACATTGCCGAAACGAACTTGTCAACGAGCGAAGGGGCGAACGGGCCCGTGACCGCCTCCGGCGACGCTGTGGGCACGGTCGCCTATATGTCCCCCGAACAATTGCGCGGAGAGAAGCTGGATTCGCGGACCGATCTGTTCAGCTTCGGGGCTGTCCTCTACGAGATGGCGACGGGCAAGCAGGCGTTTACCGGCAAGACGAACGCTGCAATCTGCGAGGCGATCCTGATTCATGAGCCGGAGCCGCTGCCTCGTGTAAATCCTGAGCTTCCGCCGGAGTTCAATGCCATCGTCAAAAAGGCTCTGCAAAAGAACCGGGCCAAACGCTATGCAACTGCCGCCGCGATGCGTAGCGACCTTGAAACACTGGTCCCGGCCGCGCCGGTTATGCATTTGCGCCAGAAGCTCAAGGTAATTGGGCGAGTCGCATTGAAGCTGGCGGAAGTGGCATTCATTATCGGCGCGGTTGTCGTGGCAGCGTCGCCAGCCGTCAGTCAATGGCTTCTCCAAAAGATTTGGCCGCCGCCCATACCGGCGAAGCGGAGCGTCGCGGTGCTGCCCTTCAAGGCGGCGGACGTCGGAGAGGAAAGCCAATCTTTTTGCCGGGGGTTGAGTGAAACGGCAACCGACAAGCTCACGCTGCTCACGGCTGGCCGCCGTCTGCAGGTGATTCCTGCGAAACAGACCCTTTCGAGCGGCGTCACGGCCCCAGATGCGGCCCGGGCGGAACTTGGCGCCAATCTCATATTCCAAGGTAGCTGCGCGCAATCGGGAAATGTCATCGACGTCAGCCTCGCATTGGTGGACACGGCCTCGTCGCTCCAGTTGCGCTCCGCGACGATTAGTGGAGAGGCTTCTCAACCCTTCGCCCTGCACGACGGAGTGGTGCAAGGAATGACTCGCATGCTGGAGTTGGAGCTGACCCCGAGTGAGCGTCAGGCCGTCGTGACGCATGGAACTCAGGTTCCCGGAGCCTACACCTACTACTTGCTGGGACGTGGCTACCTGATCGATCCCCATCGAGTCGAAAACATCGACAAGGCTGTCAGCTTGTTCGAGAATGCTCTGGAGCTCGATCGCAATTACGCGCTGGCGTTCGCGGGCCTGGGCATCGCCTTTTGGGACAAGTACGACGTGACGAAAGAGGCGTCCTGGGTGGATACGGCGCGGATGTCCTGCGAGCGGGCGCGCACGATCGAGCCTCGCCTCGCCGCAGCGTACCTCTGCGTGGGAACGGTCCTCAACGGGACGGGCGAATATGAGAAGGCCGGCGCGGCGTTCCGAACGGCGCTGGAAATCGAACCCACGAACGATAGTGCGTATCGAGGTCTCGCCTATGCGCAGGAGTACTCGGGCCAAATCGAGGCGGCAGAAAACACCTATCTCGAAGCCGTCAAACTCCGTCCGGAATACTGGCCCGGCTACAACTGGCTGGGCGGCTACTACTTCCGCCGAGCTCGCTATGCGGAGGCGGCGGAAACCTTCAAGAAGATGATCAACTTCGCTCCTGATAGCTTTGCTGGATACAGCAATCTGGGCGCGAGCTACCTGAGCATGGGCCGCTACGCTGAGGCTATACCCCCCCTCGAGCGTTCAATTTCCATCCGACCGGTCGCCCCGGCACTGGCAAATCTCGGTGCGGTCTACCTTTATCAGAAGCGCTTTGCGGAATCCGCTCTGGCTTACGAGAGGGCAGTCAAGCTGGACGAGAAGAACGACCAGTTATGGGGATATCTCGGCTGGGCCTATTATTGGGCCCCCGGCGAGCGATCCAAGGCAGCCCGCGCCTACCAGAAAGCCCTGCAGCTCGCCGAGGAAAAGCTCGCAGTGAATCCGCGCGACAGCTTCCTCTTGCGCCAACTGGCCGTCAATACCGCCATGCTCGGAAAACGGCAAGCGGCGCTGGCCTACCTCGAGAGGGCACGTGTGCTGGCGCCGCACGATGCTGACCTAGAATTCCAGGCCGCCGCGGTCCACGCTCACTTCGACGAAACGGATATGGCAATCAAGTGCCTGGAAAGAGGAATCTCCTGGGGACTCTCAAGAACCACCATTCTCAATACGCCTGACTTCGACAAGTTCCATGCAGACTTACGATTTCAAAAGTTGGTCCAGGAAGCTACTACATCAAGTATGAGGTGATGTATGCCGGCAGATTACAGGATAAGAATTGCCGCTAACGGGACGCCGACACCAAAAACGCTGAAGGTACTCAAGGGAGAAGAAGTCGAGTTTTACGGGCAACCGATTTTCAAAGTGGAATTCAAACCCAAGAGTCCGTTCAGACGTAAGAGATTCACCGAAGCCAACCCCCTCACGGGGCCGCGGGTAAAAGATGAAGACCCCAAGAAGCCCCATTACAAGTATTACGTGACTGTAGGTCGGGGTAAGAATCTGAAGCAGCCTCCGAAACCTGGCGGGGGAGTCATCATGCCCGGCGGCGGATAAGGCGGACCGCGATCATTCCCGCGGGTACCATCTGTAGCTCCGTCATATAGGGAATGACTCGCGCCGAGCGCGAAGATTCAAGAGTGGGCAGAATGGCCAGGAGGTTTCTTCCCAGCAGGCAAGATGACCGTTTACGCGGGGGAGGGCCCTGCGGCTGTTGGTGTGTGCGTGCGCGCTGCGCCAATCCGGACATAAATCATACGGCGGAGCGTAGGAAACCAAAGGTCGGCGGGTAGGGCCTCACCGCATCTGGCAGCGCGACACTACCCGACAGGTGGCTAACTTCTACTCTAGGGATCATTGCCACGATCAACAACGAGGAGGATATTTCGATGGGTGAAATTACAAAACTCACACAGCCAGAGTGGACAATCATGATCTATTTTGCCGCCGATAATAACCTCTGCAAGTGGGGGCGCGACACACTCAAAGATTTGCAGGGCGTTGGCTCCGCCCCCGAAGTGCGAGTAGCGGCGCAGTTCGATGGCCAAGGGGATCGGGGAATCTGGCAATATCGCATCCGGAAAGGGACTGCTGATGCAGATGTCAAACTCGATGAAAAACAAGTACCCGATTCCGCCGATCCTGATACGATCGTTAACTTCGTCAAGTGGGTGATGCAGGACCCTACCTATCAGGCGAAAAAATATGCCCTGATTCTTTGGGGGCACGGCAGCGGCTGGGGGTCCAAAAAGACGACGCGTCCTACGAAAGCCAGGGAAAAGCCCCTTCGGCCGTCCAGTAAGGGCTTCTTCCGAAAAGCAGTTCCTCCCGTGGGAGCCGGCCGCCCAGCCATGGGCGGGGGCGCTTTGGTCGACTATGGCTCAGGCAACGATTTAGATACGATCGAATTGAGTCGCGTGCTCGGGAGGGTGAACGGATCTCTCAAGCCCTCTGGCCGAAAGTTGGACTTGCTGGGCTTGGATGCCTGCCTCATGAGCAACCTGGAGGTGGCTTACGAGATACGAAAGCACGTCCGGTATGTGGTGGCCTCTGAGGACCTCCAGAGGGGCGAATGGAACTACAAAGAAATCCTCACAACCCTCCGGGCAGAACCAGGCAGATCGGCGGTTGACCTCGCTGAAATGATCGTAAACTCCTGCGAACTTACTATCGG
>JAIQGA010000062.1 GCA_020072925.1 Terriglobia bacterium
CGGCCTCCGCCGCCACTTCGCCCGCCAGTGCCCCCACTGTCGAAATGGGCACATCGACTTTCAGTTGGTTAGTGGAAAGCGCGTAGAGTTGATCTCCGTCGCCCGTGGTGTGGTACGGAACGATGGCGCGCGAGGCGCCGCAGTTGGCCATCATGGCGATCTTGGTCATCTCGGTTTTGGTGAAATTGACGTTGGTGGCCACCACCAACAGATTTGTACTGTTAAAGGGCGGATCGTTGATCGCGAGCGATGCCTGGGAATCTGGGTGCCGAACTTCTGGGAGGAATACCCGAACGAGATCGCGGTCAGGCAGGGCGAGTTGAGTGTGGGACTGTGGCCGGAGCGAGCCATCGATCATCTCTTGACCAAACCGCTGCTTCCGGCCAATCCCCAGGGCACACCCTATGTGATGACTCGCTACTGGCCTGTCCTGCCGCATCCCTATTGGGCTTTCATCGACCCGGAGAAGAAGTGCCTGGATGCCCGGCAGGGAATGGCCAAGACCCAGGACATCATCCTGAGTGCGTCGGCGGGCCGGCGGGAGATGCCGGCCTTCGAGAAAAAATGGTGGGCTAAATCACTCCAGCCGATCCGGGGCCATCTTGAACCCTCTTATGTCACTGGCACGGGCACGCTGGGCCAAGCGTGCCCCCGTGATGCGCGGACCTTTCCCGACTTCGAGAGGCTCTTCGATGAATCCTTCGGTTGGCTCGACCGGCATATCGATCTCCAGAAGTGTTATGGCAAGTTCGATTATGGCGACTTCAGGTATTTCACCGCGGCCACAGACTACCTCTGCTCTCCGGGAACCAAGTGGGGTGAGATGGGTGAAATGGCTCGCGAGGGTTACTGGCACAATAACGAACGCGATACGTTCCTTGGCCTGTTGCATTACTATTACCGCAGCGGCGATGCCGTTGCCTGGGACCGGTGCAAGATCGCGGCACGGCATCTGTTGGATGTCGACATCCGCCATTATCCGTACTGGGGGATGTACACCCACAGCTATGGGCACTGCTATGTAGAAACTGCGGAAGCGGGCGAGCCCGACCATTCGTGGCTGCTGGGGCTGCTCTTGTGGGCCGGGGCCAGCGGCGACCCGACGGTGTGGGAAGAGACGAAGCGATGCGGTGAAAGATTGCTCGACTTGAAGATGGACTTCACCCAAGCGGACGCGCGCACGGCAGCCGTATTCCTCCACATGATGTGCCAGTTCTATCAGTATACGGGTGAGCCACTTTACCTTGATCGAGCGAAGGCTCCCGTGGAAGCATTCCTGCAACTTCAGAATCCCGACGGCAGTTGGCCTGCCTACCTGGGAAATCTGAAGCAGCCGCGCCTCACAGGTTTTGTAGAACACGCCGTGATGGCGCTCGCGGATTACTATTCGCTTCGTCCTGACGAAGCCGTGCGGAACACGCTCGACAAGGCGCTGGTGTACTTATTTGGGGAAGATGGCGATCGCAAGCCGGATGAAGGCGAATCGGGTCTGGCCCTTTATGCGCTGGCGCAGTTGGCCGCGAAGACTGGGGAAAAGAAATATGCGGCGACGGCGGGGAAAGTCCTCACTAAGCTTTGCACAGCCCAGAATTTATCTGTTGACCCCATGGGGCGCGGCGATTTCATGGCGCAGTGGGGCGTCAACAACTCTGATGCGGCGAAGGGAACAGGCCGGCCCGCGCAATTCCTGGGTCAAACGCGACCCTTGATCCCCAGTTGTCTGCTTGCTTACGCGTCACCTGCCGTCGCAGCGGTAGCGCGGCAGCACGCCGGCAAATCTCCAAAATCCTCCAAAGCCAGGCCCTGATCGACAGGTCCTGATTCTATTCACGGAATCGTCCGTCGCTGGTCAACCCGTTAACAAAAGAGAGCCCTCTCTGTACAAGGAAAGTAACGGCAGTACGCCATGACGCGCCCGGCGCGAGAAGAACCACCCGATCTTCCTCGATGGCCGTTTCGATTTGCTGCGGGTGCGACGTGCAAGGTTCGAGCAGGACTACTTGGTAGTCGCGCCATCCGCCGTAGGTTGCAAAGAGCCAGCAGGAGCGAAACACGTTTGGAGGGAAAACAAATCCCGTCGACAGGCGCGCCGCGCGATCGGTAAGTGCGCACCAGCCGGATTGATAACCGTGGCCATAAAGAAAATAGACTTCTTTGGATCCCGCGGAGCGCACGGTGCGCAGGTCCAGGGGGTTGCCATTGCGGAGAGCGAAAGGCCACGCGAAGGGCGCCGCCACACCCCCCAAAGTGCCCATGTAGGATGGCTCCACGTCGATTGACATTGCCGGGAAGTCGATTCTCTCACCGCCCGAAATGGCGAGAGCGGGGTGGAGAGCAAACATGAATGGGAGTTCGTCTTTCGACATGTTCGTCACGGTATAGGTCACTTCCAGACGCGCATCGTCTCCGCGCAGGCGGAAGACATTCTCGACGGTCGCGCCGCTGAGGGGGGCTTGGCAAGACAAACGGAGACCGTCGGCGCCCGACGATTCTTCCGCGGCTGCCGTCCAAGGAAGGCACCACACTTCGCCGTGATCGGGAAACAGCTTCTGATTGATCGTGCCCGGAGCGGCCGTCGGGAACATTTCCTCCCATCCCCCGCACCAAACGTCGTCGAAGGCAGTCCCCAACGCGTGTCTCTCCGGCTTGATTTGCGGATTGTGCCAGAGAATTTCGCGGTTAAGCGGCTTATACACGATGCTCCAAATGCGCCCGCCAATTTCCGGGAGGACAACGACGCGGAGGTTCCCATTCTCCAGCGTGACAGCATCATTCGAAACGTAATGTCCTGGGCGATTATTATGTGACATGCGTCTTCTCTCTTCTATGCTGCGCGATCGGCCAGGAAGTTCGGAGTCTCGATTACAGCTCCAAATAGAAGCGCCCTTTAGCCGAAGCATAGTCGGGCGAGCAAATTTTGCAGGCGGTGATTGCCCGAATTACTTGCTATCACAATATTGCCCTTGTGCTCCACAGTAAATGCGGCAATTCACATAAGCTTCTGGGCCTTCAGCGCCAATCAGCGCAACCACCTTCGTGTCGCATCCCTGCACAACTGCACATTTTCGCGTCACGACGCCTCCGAGCGCGGATCGCATCATTATCTCGAACGGCTTAGTGGAACCTAGATTGCTGTGTTAATATCCGGGACTTGAAGGGGGGACGATGGCTCGAATCGCAATAATTTACTGCAAGCGAATTAAAGACCACTCGTGCATTGCTTGCGCGAAATGTTACAAAGGGATGCATGAGAAGAACGCGGAGTTTGCTCGCCACAGCGACATTGACCTGGTGGCGATGACGGATTGCGGAGACTGCCCGGGGTTAATTCTGCCGCGGGTCAGGCTCCTTACCGAGGTCACCAAAAGTCTCGGGCGGGAAATTGAAGTCCTCCATCTCGGAACGTGCGTCAAATCGGCGATGAGCACCGCGCAATGTCCCATCGACTTTGACGACTTGAAGATCACGCTTGAAAAAGCTTACGCGTTTCAGGTCGTTCTGGGCACCCACTCGTACTAGCGGTGGATTGAGTTCGCCACAGAGCTGTTACCGCCACTCCCATTCTATGAAGCCGGGTTTCACGTCGGTCATGGCATTGACGATCAACTCGACAAGCCCCCCGTATAGGATCCGGTGCTGTTCCCACAGGTCATAGTAGGCAAGCATGTCCCGGAACTGCCCTTTGCAGTTGCTGCAAGGCGCGCAGAGGTATTTGGGAATTGAAGGGTCGAGGCATTCGCGGAAGGCGTTGAGCACCTGCTCGACCTTCTTGCGACCGGCGACCTGGAATCGCCAATCCGAGAAATTGTGCGGGCTCATGATGGCGAACCCGCTGCCGCCTCCGCAACAGTAATTGTCCACACCGTGCGGTTCCATTTCCCGGAATTGCGGGCAGATCTTGCGGACGATCTCGCGCTGGGGTTCCACCACACCCATGAGGCGGACCAGGTTGCAGGGATCGTGCAAGGTCACGGGGAAATTGTTGCGCGCGGGATCGAGCTTGAGGCGTCCACTCATCACGATATCCCGCAACAGCGGCATGCAGCTCTCTCGCGGGATGTTCAGGTCGCCGGTGAGGACGCGGTCCGCAATGACCGTCAGGGCCTTATGCGCGTGCCCGCACTCACCCAGGACGATCTTCTTGACCTTAAGTTTCCGTGCAGCCTCCGCGTGTTTTATGGCCACCCGAGCGAACTGGGCGTCATCGTACCAGACGCCGTAGTTGATGGAATCGTACCCGGCGATTTCCGAGGACATGGTCCAGGAAAGGCCGGCGGCATTAAAGATCAAAGCAAAAGCGCCGGGATTCTCAGGCCAGGCGAGGATTTCTCCGGCGTTGTGGATCAGCAGGATGTCCGCGCCCTCCACATCCCAGGGAGTTTTCACTTCGATGCCGGTCTTCTCGCTGATGTCTTCATCAATGAACGCGATGTTGTCCTTGACCGCCTCGGCATTCATTCCCGTCGAGGAACCGACCTTGAGTTGGAGCATCGAGCCGCTGTCGTGAAGTTCTTTGGCGGCAATCCCCATCTCCTGGCTGAACAACTTCCGCAGCTCGTGGGCCACCAAGCCATTGTCCGCGCCGATGGGGCAGGTCTGCGCGCAGCGCCGGCAGATATTGCAGCGATAGGAGAGTTCAATCAACCGGGCTACCAGAGGCCAATTGAGCTCGATGTCGCCGTGCTGCCAGGCGGAAAGCAGGCCGCCTCGCTGGACATATTTGAAATAGAGTCGGCGCAGGATTTCGGACCGGTAGGTGGGGCGGTAAAGTTCGTTGCGGCCGCTCCCCTCGAACACATGGCACGCCTCGGCGCAAGTCTGGCATTTGGCGCAGTAGTCCATAGTCAGGAGCAGCGGCTGGAGAAAGGTCCAGTTGTTCTCTCTGCTAAATAACTTCTCCAGCCCGCTGAGGAATTTCGCGACCAGCGCTTCTTCCTCTTCCCGGCTCTTCGGTTGGGGCACGCTCACCGCACAAGTGTCATCCAGGAAACACTCGTACTTCTCTTTGACCTGTGCTGAAAGGGGGCGCCAGTCAGGGGTCCTGGCAGGGTCATCGAAAGGCGCCGGCAACGGCATCAAATCTTGGCTCTCCAAATGGACCAGCGGTTTCTTCTCTCGCTTCGAGATGTCCGCGAGGCTAAGCTTTTCCTTATTCATTTCCTGCCTCCTTGCGCCGGGTTGGTCATGGCGATGTCGGCCCAGGTTCTCGCTCCGTTGGCGCCGACATGTGGCGCAGCCCAACGCGGCCGGTAGGTCAGGTATTCGGCTATCTTCTTTTCCAGGCTGCTTCCTCGCAGGCTGGGCGCATCGTCCCAGCGCACGAAGTGGTAGGTGAAGAATTTTCCAATGAAGTGGGACATGTGAGTGAGGGGGATATAGGCCGCCAGCAGCGCGCCCAATACAAGACCAACGGCAAGCGGAAGGGGAAAAGCTAGGCGGGTATTGAATGTGACCAAGCCTTGCACGAGCTCCACAGCTTTCGGAGCACCCTGCGGTCGAAGCAAGTACCCGGTGAACAGGCAGCTGAAGGTGACGATGAAGAATACCAGGTTGAAAATATCGCCCGGCGTCGTGTAGATCTTCAGTTCTTTGTCTGTCAGCCGACGGATCAACAGAGCCACGGCTCCTGCCACCGCCAGAACTGCTCCCGCCAAGCCCCCCGCCGTGTAGGCAAAGTGCAGGATCGTTCCGATGAGCCCGGAGACGAGTTGCGGCGAGGACAGCGAGATGACGGCGGTTCCCGCCAAAAGCCCCGTCGACCCGATCAGCAGGTAGAGGCCAAAGTGAAACGGGAATGAACGCAGCCACATCGGGCGGTTAAACTCCCGGAGAGCTTTTTGAAAGAGCATCTCCGGGAGCATGGACTTGAGTTCGCCGACCAGATTAAAGGGGCGAGGTTTCTTCCACCAATCCGTCTCCTCGAGATAGGAGCCTCCGTGCTTGAGCCGGCTCGCTTCCTCGTGAGGCACGGGGTAGAGTTCCCAGCGGAGATGTAAGGGCAAGCGAGCGTAACGGATCGCTTGAACCGCGCAGCCGAAGAGACAGACCAGCGCTGCGAGGTAGATGAAGGAATAAAGAAGCAGAGTCGTTGTCATGAATGCGGACCTCTGATCGGCCGGGAACGCAAGGTGATATTCTCCTCGCGATCGGTGCACTCTGGGACGAAGCCATCTGGCGGCTGCAAAGGTCGAGTCGCCTTTTGGTTCTTCCCTGCACCACCCAGAGGGCCAGCCTCAGTTTGAACGCCAGGGGGCCGGCCCCCGGAAGCCGCAAGAGTTCACTTCGACGCTTGTCCAGTGGCGAAGCCGTGAAGCTTCACTTCCACTTTTTCCTCGAGGCTGTCGTAGTACTGCTTCAGAATGGCAATCACCTCGGGCCGGGAGAACTCCGAAGGAACGGGCTTCCCTTCGCTCATCAGTTTTCGGAGCAACGTTCCGGAGAGCAGGAGACGCGCGCCGCCTTTGTACTTGCCGTTCTCGTCGATAACCGCCTTGGTTTCGTGTGGGCAGGTCTTCATCGACGCCATGGTCCCGCACTCGTAGCAATAGAAAGTCCAGTCCATGCACAGGGGGCGGAGGAGCAGAGCGCCCGCGGGAATCTCGTTAAAGATCTTCTGAGCGTCAAAGGGACCGTAATAGTCGCCCACGCCCGCATGGTCGCGCCCCACGATCAAGTGAGTGCAGCCGTAGTTCTGCCGAAAGACCGCGTGGAGCAACGCCTCGCGAGGTCCTGCGTAGCGCATCTCCATGGGATACCCGCCTTGAATGACGCGGTCGCGGCGGAAATACTTGTTGACGAGTGCGTCGATAGCCTTCACGCGCACTTCCGCCGGGATGTCGCCGGGCTTGAGTTTGCCGACGAGTTGATGGATGTAAACTCCGTCGCACACCTCAATGGCAATCCAGGCCAGGTAGGCGTGGGAGTTGTGCATCGGGTTGCGGAGCTGGAGGGCGGCCACGGTGTTCCAGCCACGCTCCTCAAACTGTTTTCGGGCTTCGGCGGGTCGCTGGTAAATGCCCTTGAACATTTCCGGGTAGTACGATTCGGACAGAACCTTAACCGGCCCCGCCAGGTTCACGGCCGCTTGCTCCTTCACCTTTTGTACGCCGGGATGCGCGGAGTCCGTAGTGCGAAAAACCTGTTTGCACTCAAACTCCTTGTCGATCGCGTATTTCTCCGTGACCTTCATCGTGCCCATAATGGACTCAGTTTCGGTGTCCCACAGAGCCACTTCGCTGCCGACGAAGAGAGAATTCGCGACGGCCTCGTCGGCCGAGAGCGTAATGGGAATGGGCCAGAAAAGGCCGTTTCGGCTGGGCAGGCTGTAGGTCTCGCAACAACCTTTCCAGTCGTCTTTGCCCATGAAACCATCAAGCGGGGTAAAGGCGCCAATTCCCATCATGATGAGGTCGCTCGTTTCACGGCTGGTCATCGGGACTTTCTTGAGACCTTGAGCCTTCTTCATCTCTTCGTCCCGAGCCGGGCCTGTCAAGAGGAGGGGCTGCAACTCGCCACCCCCATGGGGAAGAATCAACTTGCTCATCAAAGACCTCCTATAAAAGCTGGATTCGAATACTCGCTACGTAACTTTCAATAAAATCCACCCCGTTCATAACCATATCGAGGCAAATATCATCGAACTTCCAACTTACCGCTGACGTGCCCGGGCGACTCTCTACCAAATGGACGGCGCGACGGTAGCAGCGAAACGGCGCGCGGCGTGCAGCATACCCTGCGCCCATTCCGGAGTGGCCCACGCATGCAAGTGGGTGTAGCTCGCCCACACATTTCCCGCAAGAATACCGTCGCGGCCTTCGAAGCAGCCCGTACCGCGACGGACCGCACAGGCCGTAGCGGGCAGGTCACCCGCCGGCAAAATCCGAGAATAGTGAAACTCGTGTCCTCTCAGGATCGTGCCAAGAGGGAAAAAGGCATTGGGCGTGTCCACGAGGAGTTCACTGTACCCGTGCCCCTGGGGTTTGGCGCAGACCTCTACATCGAGGGGAAGCGCTCCCGCCATGGGGTGCCGGCGCCCCCGCCAAAGGATCGAGCGGGCGAGAAGCATCAGGCCGCCGCACTCCGCGTAGATCGGCAGTCCATGGTCGGCGGCACTCCGGAGGGATGCCAGGAAGGCCCCATTCGCGGAAAGTGTCTCGCCGTGCGTCTCGGGGAAACCGCCGCCGATGTACAGAGCATCCAGGTCTTCCGGCAACGATGTCGCCGAAAGTGCGGAGATAGGAACCAGTCGAGCGCCCGTGGTCTCTAAGGCCTCCAGATTCTCGGGGTAATAGAAGGTGAAGGCGGTGTCACAGATATACCCTACCTTGAGGCCATGCCCATCGGCCGAAGCGGAACAGGGCATCTCGGACGGAGCCAAACTGGGGGCAAGGCGTGAGATGGTCAACAACTTCTCCAGGTCCAGTCGGCTGCCCACAATCTCCACCAGGCTCGTTCGCAATTCCTCCCGCGCCCCGTATTCTTGCGGGGCCACGAGTCCAAGATGCCGTTCGGGGAGAAGCGCACTGAGGTCGGCTCTGGGAATCACACCCAGGACAGGGAGATTGCAATCGGCTTCAATGGCTTCACGCAGAACCTGCTCGTGCCGCCGCCCACTTACCTGGTTTAATATGACTCCGGCGATATTAAGAGTTGGGTCGAGCTTTTGGCAGCCGAGTACCAAGGCCGCGGCGGTGCGGGTTACTTTCGTGGCATTCAGCGCCAGCACGACGGGCGCGGAAAGCGCTTTGGCCAGTTCGGCGGTGCTATGCGTGCCCCGAGCGTCCAAACCGTCAAAAAGGCCTCGATTGCCCTCGATGACGTTAAGGCCTGTCGGTTCCCCGTTGAGGGTGAATGACTTGACCGTCCTCTCGAATCCCATCAGGTAAGTGTCGAGATTGCGAGCCGGGTGGCCCGACGCCCAACTGAGCCAGGCGGCGTCGATATAATCCGGGCCCTTCTTGAACGCGCGGACAGACAGCCCTCTCTGCCGGGAAGCGAGGAGCAGTCCCAAGGAGACGATAGTCTTGCCGGACCCGCCGGAGAGTCCGGCGATAACCAAACGCGGCATCGTGCAAGACGCGGTCATGGAAGTCTCAGAGTACCCCCGTCGCCAATCTCGACCCATCTGCACCTGACGGAGTGTCGGGCGTTCTCGCCGATTTGTGTTTTCCGCGCATGTAATCTCCAGACCGGTTATGCCGCCGGTTTCAGTCCTCGAGGAGGTTTCTCCGACTCGCTCTCTCCCTTGCCAGCGCCAGCCGGAGCAGCTTCAGGATGGGTCTCAGCAGGTGACGGCTTCGCCCTCGTAGCGATTCCTTTTCGACGTAATCGGCTGGCCAGGAGATCGATTCCGAATCCGGCCAGCATGGCCACAATTACGGCCATCAATCCATACAGGGAAGCGTGTTTTCTGGCAAACCAAGCCATCCAGGCGGGGAAGCCCACTTCCACTACTTTCAGGCTGGCGATGGTTTGGCTTACCACCGTGTGATCCCTGCATTCGTAAGCCTTGACTTCGTAGGCTGCCGGCGGCGCCCTGCGGGGCCAATGGAACTCGACGCTATAGGGAACGCCTGCCGGCGTCGCTGTTCCCATTTGCACGCCGTTTCTGATGTTCCGGTAAACATTTTCCTGGGTCTTCAAGGTGATGAAGCTTGCTCGCACCACTTCGCGGTCCTGTTCCGGGGGCTGGATACGCATCTGCTTGTGAATTTCCTCGTATCCAATCTGGTACTTTTCGAGGACAGAAAGGCTGAGCGTTTCCTTCAAAGGGGCAATATGGAAGCAGAGGAATAGCGATGGGGCGCCCGAGATATGCACCTTGCTTTTGTTTATCCAGATAGGTCCTGCCCGTCCCTTCAGGTTGAAGACTTCCTCCACGTCCGGGCCACGGACAACTACCACAACACTCGACCCGGGTCGGACCATGCCTTCGATACGCAAAGGCATACCACTATAGAAGGCGCCCATCTGGATTGTTTCCGGCGTCAACTTCAGGGGCTGGCCTGCCGGCTCTTCACCGCACAAGGGAGTGAGACCTGCCGCGAGTGTGAGAAGAACGGCAAGAATTGGTGGGACCCGTTTCATCTTTAGTGCCCCCGCGAATAGGCGATCAGGCAGGCCGGCGTCGAAATTATGCTGATCATCATTTTCACCATCACTGCCAGCACAATGCTGGCGAGTACGATCTTGAGCTGGTCCCCCCGCAAATACCGGCCGATTCGGGCACCAATTTGGGCTCCTATGGTGGACCCGACCGCCACGAGGAGCGCCAGCATAAGATCCACCGTGTGATTGGTCACGGATTGCATTAATGTCACCCCGGCACAGGTAAAAAGGATCTGAAAGAGGTCGGTTCCGACGGCGATACGCATGGGTGTCCGAAGGAGGTAAACCATCATCGGGACCATGATGAACCCACCACCGACGCCCATGACGGCTGTCAGGATTCCCACCAGGGAGCACAGGACGAAGGGCACAAAGACGGAATGCTGTATGCCTGACCGTGGGAACTGCATTTGGAATGGCAACTTCGCGAAAAGATTGTGTTGTTCTTTCGGGTGGCTGGTCTTTGCCACCAAGCTTCCACGCCGCAGACTCCGCAGACTCTCGACGAACATGAAACTGCCGACGGAGCCGAGAACGAAGACGTACGTTACCGTGATCACAAAGTCGGCATTTCCAAGTGTGCGCAGAATCTTGATAATCTGGACTCCAATCGCCGCTCCGGTCAGACCACCTAGGAGCAAGACGCTTCCTAGCTTAGGATCGACATTGCCCAGACGGAAGTGTGCGGCAACCCCGGACGAGGATGTGGCGATGATGGAATTAGTGTCGGACGCAGCCGCCACCGTTGGAGGAACACCAATCATCATCAAGATGGGAGTGAGCAGGAATCCGCCCCCAACACCGAGGAGTCCCGATAGAAAGCCCACGACCGCTCCCGCTCCGATGAGCAGGAAGAGGTTGATGGTGACCCCAGCTACCGGAAGAAAAATAGGCACATTGCCTCTCCGCCTTCTTGTGACGACTGACTTTCTAGCACATCCAGTACCACGGTGCTGAATGGACAAGATGCCCACCCAAGCGAGTCAGATCAGGTCCGTTCAGTAAGCGACATCTCGTCATTGTGAACGCGGAACGTGTAGTTCCCGTCCATGAACTGTTGCACATACCACTTCATGGCCTCATGGCTCGTCATGTACATGTCCAATTGACTGGAGCAGGCCATGAGGCGACCCAGAATATCGAGATGGGTTTCGGTTTCCGTCGCCGTCCCTTTCTTGAACCAGGCATTCACAAGATCGCCGCGCCGGTCGACCAGGAAGCCGTGACGAATCAAGCAGGCCTCGATGAAACACGCCCGGAGGTTCCGACGTTCACGGGTCGCACCGCCCCCCGCGAACCGGAAGAAAATGTAGTTGTTGGCGGGAGTGTCGGACACACACGCGTCCACGAGCGTGAAGTGGTAGGCCAAGCGTGAGTTGAGGTTCATGTACTCGTCTGCAACCAGCAGATAGCTTTTCTCGCCCAGGGCTCGTACCGCGCTGTTTGATGGACCTAACGAGCCTGCCATCACTGAGGCAAAGTCGCTGAAGCTGGCGGGCATTTCACGGGTCCAGCTCACGCCCGGGTGGCTGACCCCTTTCCACAGCCCTTGGAACGGTTTGGAAACAATCTGGGAAGGGAGCACTTCTTCTGCGTTGTGATTCTCCAAGGCCAGTCCGCCGCCCAGGTCAAGAACATAAAGGTTTACGGGCACGGGCGTCATGAGCCTTTTCGGGACGTGCGAACTGCCTTCGAGCGCACGATCATTCAGCGCAAACATCGCCTCGATGGCTTTCTCATGGCAGAGGCGGATGACGTCATGAGTGGATTCGCACCTGGAAGGGCGGAAGCTGAAGGCCGACGGATCCAGCAGGTGAAGCGTCAGAAGCTTGCGGCTGATCGGATCGCGTCCCTTTCCTCCAAATCGATCGGCGAGAGCCACTTGCACGTTTCGGGGCTCCCACAGCGTGCCCGTGTAGACTCGTGCAAGCGAAGCGTCCAAGCTAACCGCGTCTCCGGTCTTCACGTGTTGGAAGCTGCCCGACATCTGAAACACGGACGGGACCTTGAATTCCCGGAGGAGGGACGCTGCGTGTCCGGCGACATTTCCCCATTCTGCCACCAGACCCGCAATACGTGGAAACACCCGGACAATCTCCGGAGACGCCCGACGCATGAATACTACAGAACCCTCGGGGGTATTTCGCAGGCTTTGGGGGTCCTCGACCAAGAACGCCAGCCCGGATACATGGCCCGGGTAGACGGTGCGGCCACCGGTAATGAGCGGTTCTCCGTGCGGCCGGACCCTCACCCATCTTGAAACAGACGCTGCGAGAGCGAGGGGGCGCGACTGAAGAATCCAGAACTTCCCCCGCTCATCCAGGACCCACTCCACGTCCTGTGGCGCGCCGAAGTGCTCCTCGATGCGCATCCCCCAGTCGGCGAGGACCTGCAATTCAGCTGGCGAGAGGCTAGGGGCATCAGCCTGAGCGGGATCCATTGCCGCGCGGGCAAGTCCTCCGCCTCGCTCAGGGACGACCTGCTCCTCTTTGCGGATAACGCTGCTTTCCAAAAGGCGTCGGCCGCGGCGCCGCGACACCACGAACAGGTCGGCTGGTGCACGCCCACTGGCAATGTCCACCCCCAGCCCGCGCGTCGACGTGATCCAGAGCGCCTCGCTCTTGGGGTCCTTCGGGTCTCGTGTGTACATGATCCCTGCTGCGTGGGCCGGAATCACCGGCAGGAAGAGCACCGCCATGGGGCTTTCGACCTCCAGAAGCCCCGTGGAGAGTCTGTAGAAAAGGGCCCTTTCGCTAAAGCGCTCAGAGACCACGCGCTTGTAAGCATCCACCAGGCGTTCGTGGGGCACGTTCAGAAGGCTGAGGAACTGACCCGCAAATGTCCGCGCCCCACCTTCGCCCAAGGCACTGGACCGAACTGCAAACCCCCATCCCTTTGTTTCGACGTTGTCGGCGCGTGCGGTCATGGCGATTTCCACGGCCCTGGGAACGGAGCAAGCCATGACTTTTTCCCGGAGCAGGCTGGAAATACCTTGCAGGGCCGAGAGGTCACTCAGATCCAGATTGTGCAGGCAATCCCGAATCGAAGTCCACAGCGGTATGCCGCAAAACTGGCGGTAGGCCTCGGTGGTAAGGACATAGCCATCAGGAACGGGCAAGCCGAGCCTGTTTCTGATCTCTCCCAAGGCGGCAGCCTTTCCACCGAACTCGGAAACCGCTCGCGCATCGATCTCCGAAATCCAAGCGGCGAGTCTGGGCGTAACGAACTCCTGGCTTGCCGCGACATAGGCTTCCACTTCCTTACGCTGGAGCCCTACGGCAGTATGGAGGACTGGATATGATTGCCCGCTGAGCACTTCCAGCTCGTATACGATTTCCTGGGCCTTTTGAAAGATGGCACTGACGCGTCCACCCACGACGTCCCGGCGGGCGGGAACATACCCGAGGTCCTCTTGCAGGCCAGCCAGCAAGTCCAGGCATTCGTTGTTCAGGGTGAGCAGTTGCCGGAACGACCCGTACTTGCGCCTGATTTGATTCTCTGCAGAGACCGTCTCGACGGTTCGCGCCTTCTTCCACCAAGAAAAGCTCATACTCTCGACAATTCCTTAAAAACCTGCGATGACAATTCGAACAAGACAACTTCAATGGCCGATGGCAGCAAGCAGGCTGGGTGGAGTGCGAATGATGCTATACGCCATTTTTGCTGTCACCAACAGAGCCATTGTGCCCAGCAAGATCATGAGCTGATCGCCACGCAGAAAGCGACTGGTGCGGGCGCCGATCTGGGCTCCAATGGTGGAGCCGACAGCCAACAACAGGGCCAGAACCAGGTCAACCGTGAAGTTCGTCGTGGCCTGCATATAGGTCACGCCTGCGCAAGTGAAAAGAATTTGAAAGAGGCTCGTTCCCACCGCTATATGTGTAGGCATTCGCAATAGATAGACCATCGCCGGCACGATCATGAAGCCTCCCCCTACTCCCATGACGGTAGCGAGAATCCCTACCAGCACGCACAGGAAGAAAGGAAGCAACGCCGAATGTTGGACTCGGGAACGAGGGAAGGCCATCTGCAATGGGAGGTTACTCATGAAGCCTTGCGCTCGGCCTGCCCGGTGCGTTTTTCGGACTAGGCTGCCTCTCCGTAGGCTCCGCAGGCTCTCCACAACCATGTAAGTGCCTGTCCCTCCCAGCATTATTATGAATGCCAGGGTAATGGCCAAATCCGCGTCCCCCAAGGCTCTGAGGAATTTCAAGAGATGGACACCAAACGCCGCGCCGCTCAGGCCGCCAAGTAACGAAACGATCCCCATTCTGATGTCGACATTTCCCAGACGGAAGTGCGCCCCCACTCCGGAAGACGAGGCGGCGACGATCTGGCAGGAATCAGAGGCGGCCGCCACCGTGGGCGGGATCCCTATCATCATGAGAATGGGAGTCAGCAGAAAGCCACCTCCCACGCCAAAGAGTCCCGAAAGGAAGCCGACGAGAGCCCCTACCCCAACGAGCAGTATCAGGTTGATGCTGAGTCCAGCTACTGGCAGGAAGATGGGCATTCTCGTCCTCTCAAACAGGCCGACACTTCGGAGCCTTCCCGCAGCACACCCTTTGCCATCTCTTGGAGAAGGCCATCGTCTGGTTCAACGGCCTCGGTCAACCAAGATTTGGGACAAGCCTTTGAATCGACCCTACCCTCGCCGGGCGGGTGCTCCTCCGTCAGGACTCTATCGGCATGGGGCGACGGTGACGGGGCTGGATCGAGCAGGTTTGAGGGCGTCGTGAATATGCCAAATGTCATCTTGGCTGTGATCGCCAGTGCCAGGACTGCAAGCAGAATCAGAAGCTGTTCGCCACGCAAGAACCGACTTACCCGAGCTCCAATCTGGGCGCCTACTGTGGAACCGACAGCCAACAACAGTGCCATCACCAAATCCACCGTGTGGTTTTCGATTGCTTGCAGGAGCGTGGTGTCAGCACTGGTGAAAAGAATTTGGAACAGACTGGTACCGACGGCCACGCGCACCGGGACCCCCAGCAGCCCGGTCATCAAAGGCACAACAAGAAAGCCGCCACCTACGCCCATGATGGCCGTGAGAATACCGACGAGCGTGCAAAGAGAGAAGGGAAGCAAGACAGAATGCCGGACTCCTGAGCAAGGGAAGTTCATCTGGAAGGGGAGCCTCCGAAGGAATCCCGGCACGCGAGATGTGCTTTGGGACTTGCTCACTACGCTCCCGCCCCTGAGGCGCCGCAGGCCGTCCAAGAACATGTAAATGCCAGAGATGCCGAGGACTACGATGTAGGTGACCGTGATGACAAAGCCGGCTACACCCAGGGCGCGCAGGAGCTTGATCAGCACCACGCCCATGGATGCGCCCGCCACACCGCCGAATAGCAGAACGCTTCCCAACTTCAAGTCCACATTGCCAAGTCGGAAATGCGCCGCGAGTCCGGAGGAGGAGGTGGCAACAATGGCATTGACCCCCGACGCCGCCGCGACGCTGGGTCGGATGCCGATCATCATCAGGATCGGCGTGAGCAGGACCCCTCCTCCTACCCCGAGCAGGCCAGAGAGGAAACCCACTACCGCGCCAATTGCCACCAGCACGAGGATGCTGATGCTGACCCCTGCCACCGGCAAGAAGGCAGACATCCCGACTCCTTGAGTGCCCTACCGTCTCTTCAAGCCAAGTCGATCCGGATGCGAAGCCCGCAACTCACTTGCCGAAATCCAAAATGTCCACAATTGACATTTCTGAGATAAACTGCGGCGATAACAGGAAGGAAATCTGAATTTGCAGGCACAGGAACTCAGACATGTACTTTGGAGCCGAGCCCGTCGAGATTGAGATCGGTCACGCCGGGGACTGACGAGGCGACATATCGGACTTCCTTGAGCTGCTCTGGAGCGGCCAACTGGCCAAGAATCGAAACAACTCCCCTCTCTGCCTTCACCTCCACTTCCAAGTCGGAGGTTGGCCGGTTGAGAGCCAGTTTCGCCTTCACGGTGCTGGCCAACACGAAATCGTCCATCAAAGCCTGACACTCGGGCGTAAACTCAAAGCACTTCGATTGTCTGGCCATGGTAGAAACAACTTCACACGCATCTTGAATGGATACGTGTTCGAGATTAAGCACGATATCGTAGAGGGAGGGATCTCCCCAATCCACGCCGTAAAGATAATGAGCCCACTTCCTTCTTTCCTGGTCCACCTTCTGAATGTAGGCAAGCGTCTGGGAGCGGTCCATCTTCAGCCGCTCCTGTGCCATTCGGATTCGAAACTCCAGCGGCGCGATGATTCGAACCCGCAGGACATGCGGGCCGCCCTTTAGCAGCAGGTGCCCGGCGTTTCCGTGGTAAACCGCCTTTCCTGTTCGCACCTCCTCGGCTAAGGCGGCCTGGATCAACGTCAAGTAGATGTACTTCTTGTGACTGAACCGGTCCAGGATTGATGGTGGTTTCAGGAGCGCGTCCATGAGTTCTTCCTGTGACACTCCCGACGCGGCAGCCCGCTCGACGATGGTATCGCGGTCAACGCAGCGGAATCCCAGTTGTGCGGCAAGGCATTCGGCGAGCATCTTTCCCCCGCTGAAAGAACCCCTGGAAATCGTGATTACGGACATGATTGTTCTCCCCTCTTAGGCCTCCAGAAGACGGAAGTCAGGAATGTCTCAGGCCGAATGCGAATGCTCTCCTCCAAGCAACCGAAAGAAAACCCACATGCCAAAAATCCGAGCAAAGCCTACCAAAGTCCAGGGATTGGTGCAATTAGTCTCAGCCTTCTGGTCCACAGAAGGAACGACCGTTCGACCTGTCCCTGTGAAGAATGGGTCACGCGCCAATTCAAACGAGCAGGATTCGTTCCATATGATGAGTTCTGTGCTGTCCCGGCAAAGGGGCGTCCGTGAGGGGCGGGCCAAGTCCCCATGTTAGACATGAAGACCCAGACAACCCAGTCGCATTTCCCTCCCGTCCTCCGTTTGGTATGAAGCCTGCTGGAGTGAGGTGGAATTGGTGCGTCTACACGGAATTGCCAAGCCGCCTTCTGGAAGCTTGCCACGCCCACAGGGTGCGAATTGCTTTTATTCTTCGATTTAGGAAAGGTTGCCGGTTGGCTCCATCGACTTGCATCATTGGGAATAGCGGCACGCAATGCCTTTCGAAGAGAGAGTTTGGAGGGGCTTAGGACCTTCGGCTGGATCTGGAAGTCCACCTCAACAGGCAACAGAATGCGATCGCTGCTGAGAAGTTTCCGCGGAAGTCGCGAACTCCTTCGACAGTGTCTGCGTGGGCTGGCGCGAGCTCTCCTGTTTCTTGCAACCATTCACGCGTGGTGTTTCCTCTGTGTCGCACAGGAGGGGCCGGTTGGTCGTCCGGCCTACGAACCGCTGCGACAAAATGAAGATTGGTCAGTGCTCGTGAACCCTGACGTGCTCAAGGAGACTGACCCTTTTGACCCTATGAAATATATCTCCCTCACAGACTCAGGTTCAATGTGGGTCAGCTTCGGTGGCCAGGTTCGCGAGCGCGTGGAGATTTGGAACCAGTATAATTTTGGAGCGCCCGCCTCCGCTGTCCACAACGACGGTTTCCTCTTATCTCGCCTGATGCTGCACGCCGATTTGCACATGGGATCGTACGTCCGGATCTTCTTGCAGGAGAAGAGCGCCTTCTCCACCCACCGCGCACTCATGGGCGGCCAGCAATCGTACGTGGATGAACTGGATGTGGAGCAAGCCTTTGTAGATGTGAAACTCCCCGTGTCCGACAATAGCCGGCTCACATTGCGTGCTGGCCAGCAGGAGCTCTCGTTTGGAAAAGAGCGCTTTGTTGGTGTGTCCGACTGGTCGAACCTGCGGCGGACCTGGGCTGGGTTTTCGGGCATCCTGGAGATAGGGAAGTCCGACCTTACCTTCTTCTGGGCAAGGCCCATCAGAGTCACGAAATACCACTTCAATCACCCTGATTCAGGGACACAGTTTTACGGCCTGCATTTTAACCACAGGCTTCCGCCCGCCTGGGGGACGGCGGAAATGTATTGGTACGGATTGGACAACCGGCAGGCGACTTATAACGGCTCGAGTGGCCGGGAAAATCGCCATACCTTTGGCGGGCACAACGTCAATCAGATCGGCAAATCAGGGTTTGATTATGACCTGGGGGGAAGCCTCCAAGTCGGGTCGGTGGGTGCACACAGCATCTTGGCCTATGGGGCTGTCACCCAGTTAGGTTACACAATTCGCAAGATCCGCAGTACCCCGCGCTTTTACGCGGGCTACGACTATGCGAGCGGCGGACGCCAGCGCGGAGGTGATGTCGGCACCTTCAATCTTCTGTTTCCGACTGCGCATGGCACCTTGGGCTATGCGGACATCGTGGGACGTCAAAACATGACTGACTTGAACGCTGGCGTGGCCTTCAACCCGGCGCGCAAGTGGCGGCTTCGCCTCGATGGGTACTCATTCTGGCGTGCGTCGGTCAATGACGCGCTGTACGACAAACGCGGCGCCGTAGTCCGTCAGGCTTTTCCCGGCTCCCCCCGAAAAACGGGCGATGAGCTGGATGCCACCGTGAGATACCAATTCGATCGCCATACCATCATCCAACTCGGGTACAGTCACTTCTTCCCTGGCAGGTTCCTAAAGCAATCCGGCCCTCATGAACCTGTGGACTTCATGTACAGTTCGCTGCAGTTCACCTTTTGAGTTTCCACCCGCACAACCAGTTCGTGATTCCGGTGCACGTATACGAGTGCTGGGGCGACCAAGTATCCGAATCCGTGTACGGAATCGTGCGCCGCTTATCCACGGTCGCGCAGCAGGAGGGACTCTCCGTCGGGTGACATTGCGCATGCCGGCCTCTGGACACCGGACTAAATATCGCTGCTTTGTGAGATTGCACGCAGGCGAGTTCGGATTGCCAGTCGTCAACCGCGAAATGGCCCCGCGCTAGCCTCGGATGTGCGCGTGGTCATCTCCGACCGTCAACCGAGTAAACAAAATTTGCTCGCAACCGTTCATGACAGATAATGTGTCCGACCATAACAGTTAACTATGGATTACATCGTGCAGGCGAAGTAGCACCGGGAAGCCCAACGAGGTCGTATGTGGCTAATTTGTCCTGGAGTCGCTGCGCGTAATCACCCTGCCCAACGAAGCGGGGCGTCACTAGGAGTTAGGATCGGATTATGACCGCCGAGCAAATCAAAGACTTCCTTGCCAGCGCCCGCGTCTTCGCCCGATCTGTCCGCGAAGTCGTCGAGGAGGAACTGGTGAGGGCGATGACGAGCGCACAAATCAGTTTCGCTCAACTCAGGTTGCTATTCCTGATTGCCCACACCGAGGCGCCAACCATTGGGGACGTGGGCATCTTTCTAAGGATTAGTAAGGCGGGCGCAAGCAAGATCGTCGAGCAGTTGGTACGCCGGAAGTTGATCGAGCGGGTTGAGATCGAAAACAACCGGCGTAGCCGGAAGCTGTTCCTGACGGAAGCCGGGCGCCAGCTCATGCACGATTATGAGGTAGCCCGGGACGCCTGGACGGCCAGGACCTTGGGCGACTACTCCGATGAAGAAATGCGTCATACGGCGGAGATCCTGGATCGGTTGTCAGCCACCATTGCCCGCCGCAGCAAGACGTTCCGGGAGCCCTGCCTTCAATGTGAAACGTACTACCGAGAAAGTTGTCGGTTCCAGCAATTGTGCGGGTGTAGTTGCTACTATCAAACCCGCTTGGGCGACAAGCAAGGCATGAACTCTTCTGAAAGGTCTCATAAATCCGTAAGCAATTAAGGAGGTCCGATGCCAAGTTTCGTGAATCCTGAAAAGTGCGATGGGTGCAAGGCACTGGACAAGACGGCTTGCCAGTACATTTGCCCCAACGACTTGATGGTTTTGGACAAGGAGAAGATGAAGGCCTACAACCGCGATGTGTCGATGTGCTGGGAGTGCTATAACTGTGTCAAGATTTGTCCCACCCAGGCCATTGAAGTCCGCGGTTATGCCGATTTCGTTCCACTGGGGGCTTCGGTGACGCCTTTGCGCTCTACCGATTCCATCATGTGGACCGTGAAGTTTCGTAACGGGACGCTCAAACGCTTCAAGTTCCCCATTCGCACCACTGCCGAAGGGACTGCCGTCCCGGATGGCGGTTTCGCCACGACGGAAAAACTCGACACGCCCGGCCTTTTCACTGAGCCTGCCTCGCTGGGTCTGCCAGAAGTTTTCACTTTGAAAAGATAGGGAGGATACCGATGGCCAGTTTCGAAACTCAGATTGTTGAAACCGACTTGCTCATTCTGGGCGGCGGCATGGCCGCCTGCGGAGCGGCGGTGGAAGCGGCTTACTGGGCCAAGCAGCACGGGCTGAAGGTCACCCTCGTGGACAAGGCTGCCGTGGACCGGTCCGGTGCCGTGGCCATGGGCCTCTCCGCCATCAACCAGTACGTCGGCCTGAAGGACGGCGTCAACACTGTGAAAGACTACGTTGACTATGTAAGAAATGATTTGATGGGAATTACCCGCGAAGATCTGGTGGCCAACATCGCCCGGCACGTCGACTCCACCGTGCACCTGTACGAAAAGTGGGGCCTGCCCATTTGGAAGGATGAAAAGGGCAACTACGTTCACGAGGGCCGTTGGCAGCTCATGATCAACGGGGAGTCCTACAAGGTGGTGGTCGCGGAAGCGGCCAAGAACGCACTGCTGCAAGATGGTGTCGGCCAGATTTTCGAGCGGGTCTTCATCGTCGGGCCGCTGATGGACGGAGACCGCTGTGCCGGTGCGGTGGGCTTCTCGGTCCGGGAGAACAAATTCTTCGTCTTCAAATCGAAGGCCACGCTCGTGGCGATGGGCGGCGCCGTGCACGTGTTCAAGCCCCGCAGTTCGGGCGAAGGCATGGGCCGCGCCTGGTATCCACCCTGGAACTCCGGTTCCTCTGCCTTCTTCACGATCCGCGCCGGGGCGGAGATGACCTGCCAGGAAGTGCGCTTTATCCCCGTGCGCTTCAAGGATGCGTACGGTCCGGTGGGCGCCTGGTTCCTGCTCTTCAAGTCCCGCGCCACCAACTCCCAGGGTGGCGACTACATGGTGGAGCGCAGGCCCGAGCTGGAAAAATGGGGTCCCTACGGCAGGGTGAAACCCGTTCCCGCCAACCTGCGCAACTATCTCGGCATGCTGGATGTGATGGAAGGCAAGGGCCCCATCTACATGCGGACCGAGGAAGCCATCCAGAAGATCGCCGACACGTGCAAGGACGATCCCAAGGCTTACAAGAAAAAGATGAAAGATCTCGAGTCCGAGGCCTGGGAAGACTTCCTGGATATGACTATCTCGCAGGCTATCCTCTGGGCTTCCACTAATCTTCAGCCCGAGGACCGCAGTTCCGAGATCGCTGCCGCGGAACCCTACTTCATCGGCTCGCATTCCGGCGCTTCCGGCGCTTGGGTGAGCGGCCCCGAGGACTTGCAGACGGACGAGACGAAGTCGGATTACTTTTGGGGCTACACGAACATGTCCACGGTGAAGGGCTTGTTCTGCGCGGGTGATGCTTCCGGCGCTTCCAGCCACAAATTCTCTTCCGGCTCCCACGCCGAGGGCCGCATCGCCGCCAAGTCCGCCATCAAGTTCATCGTGGAAAACAACTCCATGCCTGAGCTGGATGCGGCGAAGGTGGAGAGTCTGAAAGCTGAGATCCTCAAGCCTCTCGACACCTTCGAGCAGCACAAGAACGCCACGACTGATCCGGAGATCAATCCCAACTACATCAAACCGCGAATGTTCATGTTCCGACTCCAAAAGATCATGGATGAGTACGCTGGCGGAATCACGGCCCAGTTCACAACCAACGGGTCCTTGCTGAATAAAGCGCTGGAGTTGCTCGGTCTCCTACGAGAGGACTCCGAGAAGCTTGCCGCTGCCAACCTGCACGAACTCATGCGGTGCTGGGAAAACACTCACCGCCTGTGGCAGGCGGAGGCGCACGTGCGGACAGTGCTGTTCCGAGAAGAAACGCGTTGGCCTGGTTATTACTTCCGTTCTGACAAGCCGGGTCTCGACGAAGAGAAGTGGCATGTGTTCGCCAACTGCCGTTTCGATCCCCAAAAGAATTCCTGGGAGATGCGAACACGGCCGATCAAACATGTCTTCGGACAGCGCCAGGAGCCCGCGAAGGCGGCTGCGTAGAACTGCGTATCTTGGAACGGGAGATTCCGCCATTCGGCGAGAGTCTCCCGTCCGCAGGTTATTCGTTATGAAGTTATGTGACGAGCTGAAATGCCCCCACTGCCAGGTGCCCATGGTTCGCTGGGCCAACCCCAGTGGAGTGAGCTGGAGCAGTGAATTTCAGTATGTCTGTTTCAACGATGATTGCCCCTATTTCGTACGCGGCTGGACCTGGATGCAAGAGCACTATAACGTGACGGCGTCCTACCGGCATCGGCTCGATCCCACGACTGGCGAGTGCGGCCCGCTTGCCGTCTGGTCGAAGGAAGCGCTTAGATCTAACATCCTCGAGAGCAAAGAGAAGCCTACCCATGTCTGACCAGAATCCTACAGCGAAGAGCATTCTCCAGGATTTCCCGAGGATGACGTCTGGCGATCAGTTCGTCTTCCGATGCGGACGCGACCTGGATTGTTTCACGACGTGTTGCCATGATGTTTCTATCGTGCTCACCCCTTACGACGTCCTGCGGCTGAAGAAAGCCCTGGGCTTGGACTCCAGCGAATTCCTCGAGCGCTACACGCTACCCCTGCTCAATGCGGAACAGAAATTTCCGTTGGTCATTCTGCGCATGGATCCCGAAACAAAGAAGTGTCCGTTCGTCTCCGAGCGGGGTTGTGGAGTGTACGGCGACCGCCCCTGGGCTTGCCGGATGTACCCCTTGGGAGTGGCCACGCCCAAGCAGGCCACGCCGGCGGACCAACCCTTCCACTTTGTCTTGCGTGAGGATCTCTGCCACGGTCATGGCTGCGGAGGCGCGCGTTCACTGGGTGAGTGGCTTTCGGAGCAGGGCGTCGAAGAGTACGAAATGATGGCCGCGCCTTTCCAGGAAATCACGCTGCACGAATTCTGGGAGCGCGGGACGGCCCTCACCCCTGAGCAGGTTGCGATGTTTTACATGGCCTGCTACGACCTTGACCGCTTCCGGCGCTTCGTCTTCGAGTCGCGTTTCCTCCAACTCTTCGAGGTGGATGAAGCCAGAATCGAGGCCCTCCGTAGCGACGATGAGGAGTTACTGGAGTTCGCGCTTCTGTGGCTGCGTTTCTGCATTTTCGGCGAGAAATCCATGAAGATGCGTGGAGCGGTTGTCGAAGCAAGGCGGCAGGCCGCTGCTGAGCCAGGAACCGTAGTTCCTCAGGAGAGCTGAGTTTGTCCGTGCCATCTGCGCTTCCAACATTTCGAAACGGCAAGCCGGTCCTGGTGATCGGGGGCGGAATTGCCGGTTTGACCACTGCCCTTGAAGCGGCAGAGGTTGGCTGCCAGGTGATCCTTGCTGAGAAATCACCTGCACTCGGCGGACGCGTGGCGCGGATGCACCAGTATTTTCCCAAACTGTGTCCGCCGACATGCGGATTGGAGATCAACCTCCGGCGCCTGCGGGAGAATCCACGCATCACGGTGCTGACCCTGGCGGAGGCGGAGGAAATCCGCGGCGTGCCGGGGAACTACGAGGTCACTCTCCGGCTATCCCCACGGTTTGTTTCTGAGACATGCACGCTTTGTGGCGACTGCGCCCAGGCCTGTGCGGCGGAAAAACCGGACGAGTTCAACTACGGGCTCTCTAAAACCAAGGCCGCGTACTTGCCTTCCGGCAATGCCTACCCGGCGCGCTACGTGATTGACCGGGCGGCCTGTCCGGAGGGGTGCAAGGCCTGCCAGGAAGCCTGCGCTTATGGATCCATCGACCTCAGTCAAAAGGTTGAACGAAAGACCATCCAGGTGGCGGCGGTCGTGGCTGCGACGGGTTGGGCGCCGTATGATGCCACGAAGATCGATTACCTCGGCTTTGGCAAGTATCCGAACGTGGTGACCAACGTCATTCTGGAGCGTCTGGCGGCGCTCGATGGTCCTACCGCCGGCCGGATTCTGCGTCCCTCCGATGGCAAAGAGCCACAAACGGTGGCATTCGTTCAGTGCGCAGGCTCGCGCGATGATAACCACCTGCCGTATTGCTCCGCTGTGTGCTGTGCGGCTTCCATCAAGCAAGCCACATACATTCGAAAGCTCTACACGCAGGCGCAGATCACCATCTTCTACATCGACGTGCGAACCTTGGGGCGGCTTGAGGATTTCTATGCGTCGGTTGCGGCCGATCCGAAGATTGCTTTTGTTAAAGGTAAAGTCGGCGCGGTGGAACAGGATCCCGGCAATCACGATCTGCTGGTGACTGCCGAAGATATCCTCAGCGGGAAGAAGAAGACACAACGGTTTGATCTGGTTGTGTTGGCAACCGGGATAGTGCCACAGACCGACGGACTTCCGGCAGGTTTTGCGTTGGATGAGTTCAAATTTCTCAGCGTACCGGAGGGGCGCGCGGGACTCTATAGTGCGGGCTGCGTCCACCGGCCGGAAGAAGTCTCGGCGGCTGTCCAGGATGCCACGGGAGCTGCTTTGAAAGCTCTCCAGTGTGTGTCCAGAAGTTCTCAACATGGATAGGAAACTCGGCGTTTATATCTGTAGCGGATGCGGGATCGGCGAGTCAGTCGACACGGCGAAACTGGCCAACGTGGCGACGCGCGAGTTTAAGGCGCCTGTTTGCCGCGTTCATCCCTTCCTCTGCAGCAGCGAGGGCGTCGAAGCGATTCGGCAAGACATTGCGGCTGGCGCGGTGAACACTCTGGTCATTGCCGCCTGTTCCCCCCGGATGAAGACGGAGGCCTTCTCCTTTGACCATACCGCCGTAAGTGAACGCGTCAATCTCCGCGAGCAGGTTGCCTGGTGCCATAAACCCCAGGACGAAGATACGGAGATGCTCGCCGAGGACTGCTTGCGCGTTGGCATTGTCAAGGCGCAGAAGACGGAACTTCCCGAGCCTTTGTTGGAAACGATTTCGCGCAAGCTTTTGGTGGTGGGCGGGGGCCTCACGGGGATCACAGCAGCACTGGAAGGAGCGGAGGCCGGCTACGAGGTAGTGTTGGTGGAAAAGGAACCGCGCCTGGGCGGATTTGTGGCGACGCTCCGGAAGCGCTTTCCGACTGCGGCCCCTTATAACGAGCTCATGACCGATGGTATGGCCCGACGGATCGAAGCAGTCAGCTACCATCCCCGCATACAAGTCCTAACTTCAGCGAAGGTCGCCCGCATCGAAGGCCAGCCCGGCCTGTTTGATGTCACTCTGCGGACCGAATCCGGGGAGTCCAGGGTCCGTGTGGGCGCTATCGTTCTGGCTACCGGATGGAAGCCCTACGATGCCACGCGGCTCGGCCATCTCGGTTATGGACTGAGCCCCGATGTAATCACCAACGTCGATCTGGAGAAAATGGCGGCGCAGGGATCGATCAAGCGTCCTTCCGACGGCCGGCCGGTCGAGAGCGTTCTCTTCATTCAGTGCGCAGGCTCGCGCGATAAGGAGCACCTTCCTTACTGCTCCACAGTGTGTTGCATGGCCACGCTCAAGCATGCCACGTATATCCGGGAGCAGAATTCCAGCGCTCAGGTTTATATCATCTACAAAGATATGCGCACACCTGGGCAATACGAACGCTTCTACGCCACAGTCCAGGCCCATCCGCTGAACTTTCTGACCCAGGGCGAAGTCACGAATGTGGAAAAGACCGCAGCGGGGAAACTCGCAGTCACGGTGAAGAGCACCCTGTTGGCGGAGACGATCACCCTGGAAGTGGACCTCGTCGTCCTGGCGACCGGGATGGTTCCCAACTCCGCGGATGGCGAAGCGATCCGGGCACTCGAAGATGCCGAGCGGGCGGCGGCCAAGGGGGAATCGGAAACCCAGCGCGCGGAGGCGGCGAAAAAGGTCGAAGAGCTCCGCAAGCACAAGGGCACCGAGATTCTGAACCTGACCTACCGACAGGGACCGGACCTGCCGGTGCTCCGGCACGGCTTCCCTGATTCCCACTTCGTGTGCTTCCCGTATGAAACGCGGCGAACGGGCATCTACACGGCAGGAGCGGTGCGCGCGCCCATGGATTCACGCCAGGCGGCGGAAGACGCTTTGGGCGCCGCGCTGAAAGCGATTCAGTGTATCGAGTTGGCTTCGCAGGGTCGCGCCGTACATCCCCGGGCGGGTGACCTTTCGGTGCCCAGTTTTCTGCTGCAACGCTGCACGCAGTGCAAGCGGTGCACGGAAGAGTGTCCCTTTGGCGCGCTGGACGAGGACGCGAAGGGAACGCCGAAGCCCAATCCCTATCGCTGCCGGAGATGCGGCATTTGCATGGGCGCCTGCCCGGAGCGCATCGTCTCCTTCCGGAATTACTCTGTGGACATGATCGCTTCCATGATCAAGGCGATCGAGGTCCCGGAGGAAGACGAGGAGAAGTTCCGCGTCCTGGCATTTGTCTGCGAGAACGACGCTTACCCGGCGCTCGACATCGCGGGAATGAAACGGCGGCAGTACGACGCGAGCGTCAGGATCATTCCTTTGAGATGCCTGGGCTCCTTGAACATTGTTTGGATCGCGGACGCCCTTTCGCGCGGCATCGATGGCGTCATGCTTATCGGATGCAAGTACGGCGATGATTATCAGTGCCACTTCATTCGTGGCAGCGAACTCGCACAGCGGCGGCTGGAGAACGTCAAGGAGACGTTGCAGCGGTTGCAACTCGAATCGGAACGACTTCAATTTGTGCAGTTGTCCATCAACGAAAGCGATACGTTGCCGACACAGATTGACAACTTTGTAAACCGGGTACGCGAGCTGGGCCCGAATCCTTACAAGGGGCTTTAGGAGGAGCGCGAGGTGTCTGAAGCGGCGGTGATGCAACCCGACACGCAATTCATCCAGCGCGTGATGGCCTCGGGAGGCGGCGACCTGAAGAAATGCTATCAGTGCGCCACCTGCTCCGTGGCATGCGAGTTGTCGCCGGAGGAATCGCCCTTCCCGCGCCGGCAAATGATCCGCGCGCAGTGGGGGCTTAAACCGCAGTTGATGAGTGATCCTGCGCTCTGGCTTTGTCACAATTGTGGTATTTGCACCACGCGCTGCCCGCGTGGCGCGCGGCCCGGTGATGTGCTCGGAGCGTTGAGGCGGGAGGCCATTCGACAATTCGCCTTCCCTCAATTCATGGGCAGCCTGGTAGCAAGCCCCAAAGCGTTGCCACTTTTGTTTGCGCTCCCCACTTTGATCTTTCTGGCTATTGCCCACTGGGCTCCCAAAGGCCAGGTTACTCCGCACCTCGAATTCGCGAACGTGTTTCCGATTCCGATCCTGGAGGCGCTCTTCTTTACGGTCTCCGGATTCGTTCTGCTGGCCTTTGCGGTCGGGCTGGTCCGCTGCATTCGTACCATGAGGACGGGCGGCGCAACCGGGAAGATCATGCAGGGATTACTTCCCGCCCTGCGTCAAATCATGACGCACCAGCGTTTCTGGATGTGCGACGCACGGAACTGGTCTCTTGGCCACTTGCTCACGCTTTGGGGATTCGCGGGCCTCGCCGTGGTGGGCACGGTGGCAGGAATTGGCACGATGGCGGGCTTCCTTCACACCCCGTTGCCTTTGACGAACGGCCTGAAGCTTTTCGCCAACGCGAGCGCGGTGGTCATTCTTTGCGGTGGACTGATCCTGCTCGCGACACGCATGCAGGATCCCGTCAAGCGGGTCGGGAGCACTTACTTCGACTGGTTTTTCCTGGCCGTTCTGGTGGGCGTTGTGTTGACGGGAATTATGGCGGAACTGACGCGCCTGGAACAGGCCGCGGCGGTGATGTACCCGGTGTACTTTGTTCATCTCGTGTTGATCTTTTCGCTTTTCCTGTACGCGCCTTATTCGAAGTTTGCGCACCTTGCTTATCGAACGGTGGCCATGGCCGCTGCCGGGCCGTGGACGCCGAAGCCTCAGGTTGCGGAGCGGGCGAGAGAGAGCTCCGCGGCCGGCGCTGTCACTACAACGCATTAGGAGTTAGGGATTCATAATCAGGAGATGACTCAAATGGGCGATGATACGAAGTCAAATACCAAGTTGTTGGACGAACTCGAAAAGGGACCCTGGCCGAGCTTCGTCACGGAAATGAAAAAGGCCGCGGAAACGAATCCAATGGCCAAGGACCTTCTAGGCCAGCTCGAACTCTCCTACGAAGAGCGTATTGGGCACTGGAAACACGGCGGCATCGTTGGCGTGATGGGTTACGGAGGCGGGGTGATCGGCCGCTACAGTGACGTGCCGGAGAAATTCCCGAACGTGGCGCATTTCCACACTCTGCGCATCAATCACCCCTCGGGATGGTTCTATACCAGCGAGGCGTTGAGGAAACTGTGCGATATCTGGGAGCGCCATGGCTCCGGTCTCACCAATATGCACGGGTCCACGGGCGACATCATTTTCCTGGGTACCAAAACCAACGAACTGGAGCCGGTGTTCCAGGAGTTGACGCAGGCCGGGTTCGATCTCGGTGGGTCGGGTTCCGTACTGCGGACGCCCTCCTGCTGTGTCGGCCAGGCGCGTTGCGAGTGGGCCTGCTATGACACCATGGCGACCTGCGACAGCCTCACGCGGGCTTATCAGGATGAGATCCACCGCCCCGCCTTCCCGTATAAGTTCAAGATCAAGTGCAGCGGGTGCGCCAATGATTGCGTGGCGGCGATCGCTCGCGCGGACCTCTCCGTCATCGGGACGTGGAAGGACGACATCCAGCAGGACGACGCGGCCGTGTCGGAATACGCTGCCGCGGGGCTCGACATTCAGAAGGATGTCTGCGATCACTGCCCCACGAAGTGCATGCAATGGGACGGCAAGAAGCTGGCCATCAACAACCGCGAATGCGTGCGCTGCATGCACTGCATCAACGTGATGCCCAAGGCGCTCAAGCCGGGGAAGGAGAAAGGCGCGACCCTCCTGATCGGCGCCAAGGCGCCCATCATGCAGGGCGCACTGCTTTCCTCGGTGCTCATTCCCTTTGTGCCGGCGGCGGAACTCCTGGACACCATCAAGGAACTGGTGTCCCGCATCTGGGATTTCTGGTCTGAGTACGGCAATAACCGCGAGCGGGTTGGCGAGCTGATACAGCGCATTGGCATGCCGGCTTTTCTGGACGCTATTGGCCTGGACCCTGTGCCGGAGATGGTCACCGCGCCGCGCGACAACCCTTACATCTTTTTCCAGACGAAAGAGGATGGGCAGGAGACGAAATAACTAAGGAGATACCACCATGTCAGAACCGGCGAAGCGAATTACCGATATCGGGCCACCGCCTTATGAGAAGTTTCTTCATCCCCTAATCAAGAAGAACTACGGGAAGTGGCTCTACCATGAGAGACCCGCGCCCGGCGTCCTCTGCCACATCTCCGAGACGGGGGACAAGCTCTATACCGTTCGGGCCGCCACACCCCGCCTCTTAAGCATCCAGACGATCCGCATGTTTGCCGACCTGGCCGACAAGTATTCGGGTGGTTATCTCCGGTTTACCAGCCGCAACAATGTGGAGTTCCTGCTGGATAACCCGGACAACATCGAGCCCCTGAAGAAGGAGCTCCTTGCCGCCGGATTTCTGGTGGGTGGAACGAACAACTCCATCAGCAACATTGTCCACACTCAAGGCTGGATCCACTGCCACTCGGCGGCCACCGATGCCTCCGGCATTGTTAAGGCGGTGATGGATGCTCTGCACGACCACTTCACCGAGTCAAAGCTGCCCGCCAAGCTGCGCATTGCGCTGGCCTGCTGCCTCAATATGTGCGGCGCGGTGCATTGCTCGGACATCGCCATTCTGGGCGTCCACCGCAAGCCCCCGAAAATCAAACGCGACGTGTTGTCGAAGGTCTGTGAGATTCCCACGCTCATCTCTTCCTGTCCGACCGGCGCCATCCGGCCGGCGACATTCGAGGGCAAACCCTCCGTCGAGGTCATCGAAGAGCAATGCATGTATTGTGCGAACTGCTATACGGTCTGCCCCGCGATGACCCTCAATGACCCCGATAATGACGGGCTTTCCATATGGGTAGGCGGGAAAGTCAGCAACGCCCGCTCGGCGCCGCGGTTCTCCAAGCTGGCTGTTCCGTTCCTTCCCAACAATCCCCCGCGGTGGCCAGAGGTTGTGGACGCGGTCGTGAATATCGTGGACGTCTATGCCCGCAACGCGCGGAAGTTCGAGCGGATGGGTGAATGGATCGACAGGATCGGCTGGCCCCGATTCTTCGAGTTAACCGGTATCGAGTTCACTCGTTACCACATCGATGACTTCAAGCACGCGGGGACAACTTTCGCTCGTTCCGCGCACCTGAAGTTTTAGGAGAAGGCCATGGCGGTACCCCTCGAAACGCTGGTGGAAGAAATCTACAAGATGGTCGTGGACCTTCAAGGCAAGAAGAACGTGCGAGCGATGAGCCTGACGAAAGCGATGATCGATAAGTACGGCGCAGGCGAGGTCAACAAAGAAGATTGCAAGCATGCCATTCGTCAGCTCATCGACTCAGGCCGCTGTGTCTACGGCTATTACGGCGGGGAAAGCTTCATCACCATCCCTCGCAAGGAAGAAGCTGCTTCTGGATGACTTTCGAACCGCGCGCCTCGGCGCGGGCCGAGAGCGCACCGGAAGAGGGCTTGGGGATGAAGCCCCAGATGTGCCCGCACGCTTAGGACGGAAGCTATGCCTTTTTTCAAGCAAGTGAAGAAACCGGTCATCAAGACGTCCACCGCTGGCGCCGAGGTCAGCTCCCTCCGGCCGCGGTATGTTGACAAGACTCCGCCGTGTATCGCCCAGTGTCCTAACGGCACCGACATCCGCGAGTGGCTGAACGTCATCGCTCAGGCGCAGGCCTATGGCCGCACGAATGAACAGGCCTATCAAATGGCTTGGGAGAAGATCACCGATCGGAACCCCTTTCCGGCCGTGTGTGGCCGCGTCTGTCCACACCCTTGTGAGGACGCGTGCAACCGCAAGGACAAGGACGGGTCGGTGGCCATCAACGCCCTGGAAAGGTTTGTGGGGGATTTTGCCATCGCCAGGAAGTTGAAACTCTCCCGGCTCGGGGAAGTATCACGCTCCGAGAAGGTGGCGGTTGTGGGCGCCGGCCCCGCTGGTCTCTCGTGCGCTTACCAGCTCGCCCGGCGAGGATACCGGGTGATGGTGTTCGAAGCCTTCAGTCATGCGGGTGGGATGCTGCGCTACGGGATCCCTTGCTACCGCCTGCCACGCGAAGTCCTGGACGCGGAAATTCAGAATATCCTGGATTTGGGAGTAGAGCTGAAGTGCAGCTTCGTGGTCGGGAAAGACATCTCGCTCGAGCAATTGCGTCAGGGGTACCGGGCTGTCTTCGTGGGCATTGGCGCGCACAAAGGGCTGAAGTTGCGCGTGCCCGGCGAAGACGCGCCTAACGTTGTTACCGGGACCGGCTTCCTGAATAAGGTGAACAGCGGCGAAGAGGTTCAGGTCGGGAAGAAAGTGCTGGTCATCGGCGGTGGTGATACGGCCATCGACGCAGCCCGTGTGAGTCGGCGCTTGGGTGCGGATGTGACGATTCTGTACCGGCGGACTCGCGCGGAGATGCCAGCCATCAAGCCCGAGATCGAAGGCGCGCTGGAAGAGGGCGTCCGCATCGAGTTTCTGGCTGCGCCGGTCGAAGTCCTGCTCGAGAACGGGAAGGCGGTGGGAGCGCGGTGCATCCGCATGGAACTGGGCGCGCCCGACGCTTCCGGCCGGCCCCGACCCGTGCCCAAGCCCGGCACCGAATTTGATGTCGAGGCGACCGCGATCATCGCCGCCGTCAGCCAGGAGCCGGAGTTTGAAGGCTTGTCAAGTTTGCGGGAGAAGCCCGATTGGATCAAAGCCGACTCGTGGGGAACCACCCACCTGGAAGGAGTCTTCGCCGGGGGCGACGATATCGAGCTCGGACTTGTGACCACCGCGATTTCGCAAGGCCGCTTCGCCGCGGAGGCGATTGACGCCCATTTCCGCGGCGTGCCGCTTACAAAGCCGACGCCTCCGCCGACTATTACCTCCGAGCGCCTGAAACTCAATTGGTACCCGGCATCCGCCCGCCACGAACGGGCGCGGGTTCCTGCCGTGGACCGCAACATGGAGACGGAGATTGAATCCGGCCTCTCGGAGTCTGCGGCGATCGAAGAAGCCAAGCGTTGCATGTCTTGCGGAATGTGTATGGACTGCGAAAGTTGCTGGATGTATTGCA
>JAIQGA010000063.1 GCA_020072925.1 Terriglobia bacterium
GAAAAATCGTGACTGCCAGAGCTCACCCTCCGTGCCCCGCTGCTGGTTGAGGGCGCTCATCGAACTCTGCTTCACGGATTTTATGACCAGCGAAATCGTCGTCGGGTACACCGGCGCGCAGATGGCGTGCCAATGGTCGGGAAGAAAAACCCAGGCGGTCAGATAAAACGGATGCATCGCCCGAACCCGGTTGAAGGCGCGGGCCAGCAGGCGGAAGTCGGGATCGGTCAATTTCGCGCGCCGTTTGAGCAGGCGCACGGTGATAAAGAAATATCGGTCCGAAAGAAACGGACGACGGAGCTTCGACACGGCGCTAGAATACGATGCGGCGACGAGGATTGCCAGAGAAGAGACGCGGACCGCAAGATCGGCGGTCCGCGCTACCCGCTGCCCATGAATCCACATGGAGGTGAGGCTTGAAAATCCGTCACGATGCCGTGGCCATCTCCAGCATCCTTTTTACATTGGCCCTGCTAATTCCCGTGCCTTCCATGTTGGGCAATGCCTGGACGATGCGCGAAATGCGATTAGTGATAGCAGGCGGACTGGAGATTGGGAACTATTTCGCGCCGATCGGCTTTGCTTCCTTGGCAATCATTGTAGTCGGACTGATCGTAATCTGGAGAGGGTACATCAAAGGGGTCCGCTGGACTTGGTTCGTAATGTTCCTGATCGCCTGGGGATGGGCATGCCCGATTTTAGTGCTACCGGAGTTCCACTGGAGGAACATGCTCCCGATTTCACAATGGCCACAATGGCCTCCACTAATACTAACGGGCGTCGGGCCCCAACTCGGATTTACAGAATCTGTCGTGGCGTTCCTACTCATGGTGCTCGCCCTCGCCCTTCCGGCCAAAACGTTTCTTCTGGGTAATCGGGGGACTCCTGGAGGGTGATAGCGCAGGTGCTGCGACCAACAGTCTCGGGATACTTGACCGGGGGAAGGCTCTCCCGTTCCTCAGAAGGGAGTGAGACTTGAAAATCCGTCGCGATGCAGTGGCTCTCTCCAGCATCCTCTTGACGGTCGCGCTCCTGATGCTGGCGCCGCGGGCGTTCGACTTGGCCAGCACTACGCACCAATCGAGGTTCCGGGACATCGCAACCGGGGCAGACGCTTCGGCAGTAGGGGATCAAATCGCGATTCCGAACTATTACGCGCCTCTCGGCATTGCTTCCCTGACAATCATTGCAATCGGTCTGGTCGTTACGTGGACGGGGTACATTAAAGGCTCCCGCTGGACATATTTCGTCATGTTCGTGATCGTATGGTTGTGGGCATTCCCGGTCTTAATGCTACCCCTTCTACACGCCGTCATCCCTTCCTGGCGTACCCTGGAATGGACCCGACTGATCAAAGAGGCAATCAGTGAGAACAGCGTGGGGCGAGCTATTGTAGTACCTTTCGTGGCGTTTCTGCTCATGGTGCTCGGTCTCGCCCTTCCGGTCAAGACGTTTCTGTTAGGCCCGGGGTCGTCCACACGGGGTCGGGCGAACGAATTTAGCTGAGCGCAGAGTTTCGCTTTTTGAAACTCTACGGTACCTGTGTGGGATTATAATGCGCGGCATGTCGCGTTTGCGGCGCTTGGTTTTGTCCGACCGGGTCTTCTTCATCACCTGTCGAGTTCACCACCTGCGGCGAAGTCTGGGCGAACCCGAATTCGCGTGCCTGGGGGAGGTAATGCGGGAACGCCGCAAGGCGCATGGGTTTCTGTTTACAGCCTGGGTGTTTCTTCCCGACCACTGGCACGCCATCATCTTCCCGCGCTTTCCGCTCACCATCTCAAGGGTCTTGGAATCTCTCAAGGTCAGCGCGACGCGACTCATCAACGCGGATCGCGGCGAACGCGGAGTGCTTTTCCAGGGTCGTTTCTTTGATCGAGCGCTGCGGACAGTGAAGGAATACGACGAGAAGGTGGCGTACATTCATGGGAACCCGGTGAAGGCGGGCTTGGTCGAACGGCCGGAAAATTGGAAATGCTCCAGCGTCCACGATTACACGGGAGGCGTGGAGGCACCCTCGGGAAGCGGAAGCCCGATTCCCGTGGACCGGGTCCTGATGCCGACCGGCGAGCAGGGACGGATTTGATGAAAAGCCTGCCCGCCATGGACGAACAGGAATACCCGTGCGTAAGAGCCGCAGAGTTTCAGAAACCGAAACTCTGCGGCTGCTGTGGTACCATCGCGTCAGCCACCAGGAACCACCGAGACCACGATGCCTAACCAGCCCTACCGACTACTGGCAGTCTATTACGACCAATTCTTTGAGGCCCATCGCGCCTGGTTGGAAGGGGCACGCCGGAAAATCCTGGGCCATATCTTGCCGCGCACGTCCATCGCCTGCGATTTGGCGTGCGGCACAGGCACCACGGCACTGGTGTTGGCGCGGCGCGGTATCAAGATGTCCGGCGTGGATGCTTCAACCTCCATGTGCCGAATCGCGCGAAAGAAAGCTCGGCGAGCGGGCGTCAACGTGCAGGTTCTGCACGCCGATATGCGCAATTTCCGTTTACCCGAACCCGTCGACCTGGTGACGTGCGAGTTCGACGCGCTCAACCACGTGCCGCGCAAGCAGGACCTGGACCGCGTGGCGCAGGCGGTGGCAAGAGCTCTCCGCCCCGGCGGCCACTTCTTTTTCGACGTCAATACCCGGCGGGCGTTCAAGAAGTTCTGGCCGTCCACGTGGTGGGGGGAAAGACCGGGGGTCGCGGTGTGCATGCACGGAGGATACGATCGGCATCGCGACAAGGGCTGGAGTGACGTCGAATTGTTTATCCGCAAGGGCAAACTTTGGCAGCGCGCCCGCGAGCGCGTGGAGGAAGTGGCCTGGACCGGCGCGGAAATCCGCCGCAGCCTGCGCTCGGCAGGCTTCGACAAAATCCGCGCGTGGGACGAAGCACCCTTTGTGCGCGGCGAATGGAAACTCCCCGCCGGCTGCCGAACCATCTACCTCGCCAGGAAAGCCACCTGAGGATTCCCCTCTCCACTCACGCGAGGTGGCGATGTGAAATCGCCGCGACTGACAGCGCAAGGGACAACTCGACTCGACTTGAGCAAGTATCCGCAGGCAAAGCCGGGGGAACTACTCTGGCGAATTATATCTTTATAAATTCCTTCTTACAATACATCCAATAGAGTATTGACCAGACAACGATAAATGCCGCGGTCGCCTCCACCAGGCTGTCCCAGGGGCCGATGCGTGGCAAGAGGTGTCCGACGAAAAGGTCGCCCACCTGGCGGAAGTCGAACACTTCGGTGGCAAAATAGACGGCGACGGAGTTCATACCGATGACGGTGAATCCGAAGGCCCACCTCTTGTATCCAAGCACGTCGATGATCCAGTAGAAAAGCGCGAGCACAAAAAAGCTGAGGCCACCGGAGATCAGCACGTACGAGCTAGTCCACATGAGCTTGATGAACGGGAACGCCAGACTCCAGACGAGCCCCGCCCCGAGGCTCAGCGCGCCCGCCACGAGCAGACGAACAATCTTCTTCTGCGGCGTCCGGTCGCCCATCAGCATTTGCCCAGCCAGCACGCCCAGCAGCACCGAGGAACCAAAGCCCAGGTAACTCAGGAACCAGGTGTTCTCGCCATAGTGCAGGTGGCCGAGAATCAGTTGGTCCACGTAAGTCGGCAGGTTGACGCGGGGAGTCAAGATCCCCGCGCCGACTCCCGGCACCGGGATCAACATGACCATGCCCCAATAGGCGAGAAGAAAGGCGGCGATCGTGGCGACATGCCATTTCGCCTTCACTTTGACGGCGACGAGAGTCGCGATCAGGTAACCCGCGGCCAGTCCATGCAGCACGCTGTAACAAGGACGGAACTTGGACCAATCGAACAAAAGCAGATTCCCTTGCGTAATCGTTCCCAGGAGAAACATGACCAGCGCCCGCCAGGCAGCATGGAGCAGGAGCGCGCGATCACTCTCACCCTTCGCCCGCCGCTTGGCCACCGACAGCGGAATCGCCGCGCCCATAATGAACATGAACAGAGGCCAGATCAGATCATAGAAATGCAATCCTCGCCATGGCACGTGGTTGAACTGTTCCAGGAACTTGTCGAAGAGTGGGCGGTGGGTGACCTTCCCCAGGCCCATCAGAATGGCCGTGCCACCGATAATCCAGAACATATCGAAGCCGCGCAGGGCGTCGAGCGATCCCAACCGTTCCGCGCGCACCGGCGTAACTTCGGTCGAGCGTCGGGGGGACGCGCACCGGCGTAACTTCGGTCGAGCGTCGGGGGGACTCATCGTGCTTTGAATCCAACTCCATGACCTTCATGCTTCCTTCCTACCCGGCGCTGAGCCGGTAGTGCCGAATATCGCTCCCCAATATATCAGCGGCATTCGGACGCTGCAGGTTTGAGCTCGCCCATTAGGCGGTGCGTCGGGGCTCGCTCGCCCAGCCTCGCCAAGGTCGAAGGTAACCAATCGCTTAGGGCGCGACGCGCCGGGAATTATACCCGTTCCCTCAGCGCCACAAAAAGGCGCGGCGTCTCCGCACTTAGTCGAGCGGCGCTTGATTAATCGGGAGCCGTGTTCCTTCCCACAAAGTGGCCAGCGCGAGAAAGAAGTTTCCCGGCGCTGGCTTGAATCATGGTGTTCGGGGTAACGCCGCAGGGCTGGCAGGGTTGGTGAATATCCAACTCCGGACTCGCACGGGCTGGCCTTGGAGGTGCAGATTCGCGGTCAGGGGCCAAGATAGTAGGACTTAAAGAATTTCGCTGTTTTCAAGCCGGAACCAGGTACCAAACGTGGCTGCCACTTTTTCTGCAACAATGCTTGCCACGAAGCACCCGAGTTGACCTATAATAGGACTACACGTTCCCGCAAGGAGGACAGTAACTCATGGGGGTGGCCCGCTCTACCAGCGCTCGCCGCAAAGCATTTTTTTGGATTCTTTATGACCTTCCGAAGGGTGCGGTGCTGGCCGGGTTGGCGATCCTGTTCCTCTTCGGCGCCACAAGCACATCTTGGATCACCGCCCAAACCGCGGAAGTTCCTGTCATCAACGGCAACCTGGGACCTTGCACGGCCGATTTTACAGTTACGGATAACGCCAACAAACCCATCTACGACGCCAAGGTTCACGTCACCATTCGTTATGGCTTTATGAGTAAGCGCAAAACAGACCTGGAGGTCGGCACCAACGGAGACGGCAAGGCACGCATCGAAGGCCTCCCTAACAAAATCAAGAATCCGCCGTTGGAATTTAGGGTGTCGAACGGTGACCAATCAAAAACCGTAACCGCAGACCCCGCGGTGGATTGCCATCCCAGCTTCACCGTCGCTCTGGGGACACCCTGAGGAACAGGGCGAAGATGAGGCGAAAGTCCTCCGAAACCCGACCGGACAGTTTGGCCGGGGTATAGTAAGTCCGGTTGACACAGTGGTGAGAATTCGTCGAAGATGAAAATATATGGGTGCAGAATTCGCCAGTCATGCGAGCCTCGCGGCCGCTGAAGCTGTATGTCGTCTGATCGTTCGGAAAGAAAAAGGCCTTTCTGAAATCCTGCAATTCGTGACGAGCGGTTTGGAAATCGGGCAACAGGTGGTGGTCATGGCTGGGGCGGCTTGCCTGAAGGATATCGCCCGTCACCTCGGCGAACAAGGGTTGCGCCCTGACGCGCTTCTCCACAGCGGACGGTTGGTGTTTCTGACCGCACCCGCCTGCTTTGGGGAACTGTTCAAGCGAGGTGACCTTCTTCAGCGTGGTCCGCTGCGCCGCCATAGCACGGTCATCCGCTGGATTTCAGACTGGTCCTGGGCGTTCGGCAATGGTGACGACCCTGCCGTGATCCGCGAGTACCAGCGGCAGATTCATGAGTTCGTACGCCCCCTCAACGCCCTCTCCGTTTGCACGGTGCATTGCGACAAGCTGGAGCGGACTTCCCTGCTGGCGATGCTCGTCGACCATCGCCGGGGGGCCCGCGCGGTGACGGCTGTATCCCGCAGCGCCGCCGCGCAAGCTTAGATCTGGTTCCTTCCCCCAAGTTACCGCACCGTTGCAGGGCGACGGTGTCTTCTCGTCTTTCCGGTCCGCGGCGATTAACAGCTTGCTCCAAAACCCCGTGATAATCCGGTAGCGGCGATCTTAAATCGCCATGACCCCAGCAGATTCAATCTTGCCGTGGCGACGTAAAGTCGCCGCTGCAGGTTTCTTGGTGGCGAGGTAAAGTCGCTGCTGCAGGTATTTCAGCGACCTGTCAGAAGAACTTCCCCGTGTAATTGGTGGGATTGCTGAGCGTGCCGGTGCAATTAGAAAAACCCGGCTGGCAGCAGGGCGCCGAGTTCTCGCTATAGCCGCACGCCCAACCGCCGAAGTCGCTTAGCACGTACACACCGGAATTGAAGTCCGGCGCCAGGGGCAGCACCATCACGTGGTAATTCCCCGGGAGAACACCCTGGATGTTGTACGATCCGTCCTGGTTGGTGAGGCCATCCACGACCACATTACCGGTAGTGGCGTCGATGACCACAACGTGGGCGGCAAAAGCCCCCGTTCCGTTCAGCGTGACGGCCCCAGCGATGCTGCCGGTGGAGGTACCGAAGGTCGCGGAAGGATAAAGGAAGGCAAGGCCAGCCGCATCATCCACGGCCAGGTTGCGCTGCTCGCTCTGGCCCGTATCACCAAAGGGGAACATGACGACGTGGGTGATGCCGCTGTGGTCGAGTCCGAGCATGTGGCCGATCTCGTGCGTGGCGACGGATTGCAGGTCGAAGTCACTGGCGAGCGCTGGCGTCGTAACCGAAAAATCCTGGCTGGGATTAAAAGCGATATCCGTGTCAATCAGGCATGAAGGAAGCGGACACGAGTGGGTCGTTGTGTTGTTCCCTACGGTGCAGGTGTAAGTGTTATTGGGAGGGGTCCCAAACGTCGTAACCACGTCGGTAAAGGCGATCGTTCCGGTCGAGAAATCCACGGCCGACGACGGGGTGAAGGAGAACACATTCAAACAGTCGTTGACGTCCGGGTCGGTGAGTGTCGTTGTGGTGGGCCCCGTGACCGTCAGGGCGTTCAGAATTTGCCCGCCCAATGGCGTCATCGTCCAGGAATTGAAGGAGTTCTGGATCGCTGCCGTGACCTGTGCTCCGCTGGCCGGCATGCTTGGTGTCTGGAAGATATTATTCCCCACCGCGGGATTGATTTCCCAGGTAATGTTGCTGTTGGGCCACCGGGTGGGGACGGGTCCATTCACGTCGTCCTGTTCGGGGTTGTAGGCGAAGAGAAGCAACGCGTAGAGGGTCAACGCCAGGCCTGCGGTCACCAGGGCCATTACGCGCCTGCGTGCTTTGTGTACTCGCTGCCGTCGCATAGTCCTACCTCACTGTGACTACCAGCACTCGGCCGCGCAAGGACTCTTCCGCCGATTCCTCACTCACGGCCGAAATCGGGGCGCGCCCACCGCGAGTGGAGATTTCGGTCCAGTGGATTCGCCAATTATTCCCCACCCTCTCCGCTGCACCGTAAATGGCGCTGCCCGCCGGGATGACCACGCCTTGGTTGGGAAAAAGGTCGCGGGTGACGCGTCCTTCGATGTCCATGCGTCCGACGCCCTGAAACGCCGCGGAACGAATCTCCACAGGGATCGACAATCCCGAAGGAATCCTCAGCGGCGCGCCCACGCTTGAGGCAACGGTCTGCCGGAAAGCTTGGTAGGGCATGGTGGACCCGGCGACGCCCCCGGAGGTCTGCGCAGATGCCGCTTGCCCCGAGAGCGTGAATCCCAAAGGCAGAATCACTCGTTCCTGACGGGTCGAAGCGTCTTGATATATGCGGAAGGCGCCTTGCGTCATCCCCACCAGCAGATATCGGTTGGCGTGAATCGTGGAAGGTTGAAGGAAGAAGACGTACTCCGACTGTGGTCGCAGCAGCGCCGTGCCGGGCACCCACGATCGGATGTGCCCCACCACGCCGCCCATTTGCTCGATGACGAGTGTCGGTCCGGCGTTCCCTTTGAGCGTCTGGCCGGACGCAATCGTCGTCAGTGTGACGATCTGAGTGTGTTGGGCGTTCCAGCGGCTTTCTTGATTGACCACACGCCCGCGCACGACGGTGCTGGAAGCCTGCGAAAGCTGGTCCAGGCTCATGCGCACCAGGGTTGTTGCGTGAACCGTGATGACGGCCCAGCCGGCCAGAAACGCGACGATAAGTAAGACTCGGATCTTCATTGCTTATGGCCCCGTAATCAGCAACCCGCCGACGAAGGTAGCCAATTCGCCGCCAGAACTGGTTGCCATGATATTTCGCTGACCGGGCGTGGCGCTGGCGTTCACATTGATGTCGAAGGTCACGCAGGGTTGCGACGGTATCCCGGACTGCGCCTGAGTCATGCAGAATTGGGCCGACCCTGCGGAGATCGTTACATCCCCCGGATTGCCGCTGAACGAAAATGTATCGTTAGAACCGACGCCGTAGCCCACCAGAAAAAGCGTCAGCGTCCCGCCCGGCGCGGCCGATACACCCACAGCCCCACCCGAACAACTCCCGGAAGTGTCACAAGTCCCCACGGCAACCAGTGAGAGCGGATTGATCGTGACTGTCGCCGAGGCTGATTTCGTCGAATCCGCCTGGCTGGTCGCGGTCACCGTCACCGAAGTCGATTGCGGCACGGTATCAACAGCAAAGTTGACGACCGGAGAGGGTCCCGGACCCGGTGTAACCGAAACTGTCTGTGGAGTAGTGGGAGCGGGAATTTGGGCAGAAGGCGCCGTGTACAAGCCGGAAGTGGAAATACCTCCATTACTCGAAGGGCTGATCGACCATGCCACGCCGGTGTTCGTGGTTCCCGAAACCGTCGCCGTAAACTGCTGTGTCGCGTCAAAACCCATAGACGCGGAGGACGGGGAAACAGTGATACTTACATTCGAAGGTGGAGGGTTATTACCGCCGCCACCTCCACCACCACAACCGAGCGCCAGCCACGCCACACCTAGACCGGCTCCCAGCACCAGCGTCCTTAAGAGCTTCGCTCGCCGCATCGACCGGGCCTCACACAATGGGTTTCCCGCCGTTCTCTCTCAACCTGGTAACTCAATCCTACTTACGTGCAGATCCGGCAGGCCGAAGGTGACCTGCTGAATCTTCCCGGCATTAATCTAAACGAAAATTCAATCCTCGGCAACTGCTGCGCATGACATTTTCGCAAAGTCCAGGACTTGACGGGAACTTTACGTCACAGCGCCTGAAAATCCACTCCTCCGCTTGTCCGCGACGATCACTGCGGAGGATTGTCAGACGAAGAACCACTTGGACTGGAAGGCTGGCCAAACGTGTCACCCCCCTGAGAAGGTTGATTGGGTGGCGGCGTCGTCTGTCCCGACCCAAATCCGGACTGACCCTGACCTGTCCCGAATCCCGACTGTCCCTGGCCGGACGGATTCTGACTCGTGCCGAACCCGGGCTGACCCTGAGTCGGCGCAGCCTGAATTCCTGGGATTCCCGTGGGGAATCCCAGACCAATGAGATCAACTCCTATGAATTCCCACTCATCGTAGCGCGTGCGCTTGTTATAGACGCGGATGGATTGTTTGTGGCTGGTGGGCGCCACGCCCACGATGAACGCTCCCTGGATTTGATTCCCTGATCCGAAGAACGAGGAACTTCCCCCCGGCTGGCTGGACGAAGTCGTGCCTTGCGCATTGCTGGAATTCCCAAACGAGCTAGAAGTGCCCTCCTGGGTATCCGAAGTTGTCCCCGTGGTCGGCGTGGATCCTTGTGGCGATGTCGAGCCGCCCGACATGAAGGAAGTTCCTCCCGACGAGAATGAAGAACCTCCCGAAGAAAAGGACGACCCTCCTGACCCCATCGAAGATCCTCCAGGCATCATGGTCGAACCACCCGACCCCAGGGGAGAGGCTCCCGGCCGAAGAGGTTGCAGCTTGGAGTCCAGAAGAACGCCCATGGCGTTGGCGTGAATGAAGCGCCACTTCCCCTTCGGATCCAAGGGGTCGCGGTATTCCCTTCGCAAGAAGTGCATTCCGTTCGTCTCAAGCAATTCCTTTACGCTGGCCGGGTAGCGTTGAAATCGCCGGTGGAACAGGTAAATCGCCCACTGGTATTGGGTTCCCCGAAAGATGGTTTCTTCTTCTTTCTCGCGCTGGGCTTCCTGGTAGACGCTCGGCAACGCCGCCGTCAGGGAAACGAGCAGCAGGGTGACCATCATCATGATGATCAGGAGCGCGTAAGCTCGCTCGCCCCGGCGCTCCGCGCCCGCCTCACTGCGGAACGGGCAGTTGGACGGTCTGATGTGCTGCGGTATCCTCAATCGTCACCACCGTGGGTGAAATCGAAAGCACTTTGTATTTCTGAGAGAACGATTCCCCTTCGTGCACGACGAACACGTTCTGCTGATCGTCCGAGATATAGGCTTCCTTGGTGCCGCTCGGGTTTTCGGAATAGCCCATGGCCTTCAGGGGCGGAGGCGGAGGTGGCGGTGGAGGGCCCGAGGGCTTTGTGGCATCAGCCGTGGCTTCCTTCGACTTGGGCGGAGGGGGTGGCTCGACAAATTCGAAGGGATTCCGTTTCAAATCGGGTGGGTCACGGTCGTCGAGCTTGGCTAACTCGTCGAGATGCACGACGGGGTCATAGCGCGCGAGCTCGTCCACGGCTGAGTTCTTCGACCTGCCGGAGGCGTCTCGCGCCGTGCTCGCGCGGCTTTGGGCGGGAGGGAGCACGGTCGCCGCGCGGGGGTGGTGAAACTGCGAGATGAGGTTGATGATCAGGGCCAGGCACACCACTCCCAGCCCAATGCCTGCCCATTTCTGTGCTTGCCCGCTCAGCTTCATGGTGTCAAATACATCTCGGCCATGAGGTGCAGCCCCAAACTACCGCTGTCCCCCGGAACAAAACTGAATCCCCGGATGAGCACCAGATCATCTGCGGACTCGAGCGCATCCGCGAACTTCATCAACTCCGAGAACGAACCCTGCAGGCTCATTTCCATCCCCAGCCCGAGGAGTGGTCCCTTTTCGTCGGTGTTCAGCTTGAAACGCACGTTGGAGAGGTCCGCGCCGGAAGCCTGCGTCACATCCCGCAGCAGGTCCGCCGCCCTCGAGAAGCCCGAGCGGCGCGGCGGGATATGGTCATGGACGAAGGCATCCACGTTCTGGTCAGCTTCCGGAAGCGCCGAGCGGAATTTTTCCAGCCGCGCCACCCTCGCTTGCTGGCGCAGCGCCGCATGCCGCTCGGCGGCGTAGCGTTCCTGCTCGCTGTCCACCAGGCCGCGGACGGGGCGGTACGCTGCAAAATAGAAAACGATATCGAGCAGGACGATCCCGAGACCGAACTTCTCGAAAAAGCGTACCAGAATTTGACGTCGCGTTCTTCGCATGCTTTCTCTCTCGGAATTTACTCTCCACCTGTAAGGTACTGCGCCGTGCAGGCAACGTTCACAGGCGCGCTGCCCAGGCCGGCCTCGGCAAACCCCTGGTTGGTGAGTTCGATGTCCTTGAAATGGGGAGAGCTTTCCAGGTTGCTCAGAAACGCTTCGATGCCTTTCTCATCCTTGGCGCTCAGCACGATGCGCACGGCCAGCGTGCCCTGCCGGTCCTGAAGCGCCAAGCCATTCAACCGGACGTTATCCGGCAACATCCGTGTGATCTGTGTGGCCAACTGGGTCAGGGAAACCTGCTTTTCGTCGATGAGCGAGTTCAGGAACTGCACTTCATTCAAGGTGACACGATACTTCGGCTGTTCCAGCTCCTTTCGCAGACTCGCCTCTTTGTCGCGCAGACTCTCTTCTCGGGCATGCTGCGCGACCAGCAGTGCATGCACGCCCCGGTAATCCCGGAACTGGCGCCACGTGGTGAGGGCCAGGAGGCCCAGGACGGCGAGACCCAGGACCGTCGCGGGCAAAGCCCAAGCCAGCGCGTAGCGGTCACGACGGCTGGGCGCCAAGGCCAGATTGAGCGAAACTCTCATGCGTTCTGCCTCGCATTGGCCAGTAGCCCCGCGAAGGTCAACCCGAATCGCTTCACCAGGTCCTGTTCTCCCGGTGAGAGGGCGGCCGCGTGGACAGGACCGCTGGAGAGGGTCCGCACGTCCCGACCGAGTTCGCGGGCGATGTCCCCGGCCAAGTCTGGCGAGCCCAGGGGCCGCGAGCAAAGCCAGATGTCAGCCAAGTCCAGCATCATATGATCGCGACACGTTGCCACCACGCGTCCCGCTTCCCGCGCTACTTCCGCGCGCTGGGCTTCCGGAGTTCCCTCCGTCAGCACGCGGCTCCTCCAGAAATGCAGGCGGTCGTCGGCGACCACGGCCGTCGTCACGGACCCGCCGCAGACGTGAATGAGGAGCTGGCCTGAGCGGCGGTCGCCGGCCAGCAGGGGCAGCAGCGCCAAAGTCGCGGGAAGAATCAGGGCCGCTCCGCCATTGATGCCTTGCAGCAACCCCTCGTACTCAGCCAGGACGGCCGTCGATGCCGCCAGCGTCAAAACTTCCACCGCCGATTTAGCGCGCGACAGAACTTCGTAAGAGACCCGAACGTGCTCCGGCTCCAAGGGTAATACCTCGCGCATGCGCCAGCGGGATCGGGAAGGGTTTCGAACTGGAGGAGCGCCACGCGCACCGCGGCGTCAGGGAGCAACAACCCCAAGCGCCCGCCGCCGTTACCGACCGCCTCCGCCACCTGGTTGACCGCCCGCCGGACTCCGGCAACGTCAACGACATTCGCGTGATTCACGACAGCGGAGAGCCAACCCGGCTGCAACTCCCGCACACTGATGGAGCGCACCTGATGCCCCGAGCCGTCCAGTCGGGCGCCAGCGACAAATTCTTGTTGAAGCTCCAGCGCCACCGATGGCAACACAAAGTTCGCCGAGCGGCTTGCGCCTCCTCCGCCCAACCGTTTTTTCAAGGCTGCCCAATCCATAGTGATTGTATGACGCTGCCCACTCAGATTCATTCCACGAAAGTGACTTTATTGATCTCGCGCAGGGTGCTCACGCCTTGCCGCACTTTCTCGATCGCCGACTCGCGAAGCGTCACCATGCCCTCCTTGCGAGCTACGCGGCGGATTTCTGAAGAGGGACGCTTCTCCAGAATCAGCTCGCGAATCTGGTCGGAGAGCGCGAGCAGTTCGCCAATAGCGGTTCGCCCGCGAAAGCCCGTCTGGTTGCAGGCCTGGCATCCGGCGCCTTCGTAGAAGGTCACGTCGTGCCATGCCGCAGGGTCCAGGCCGGACTCTTCCAGCAATTCTCGGGACACTTGGGTCGGGCGTTTGCACGCCTCGCAGATCATCCGCAGCAGGCGCTGCGCGAGGATGCAATTCAGCGAAGAAACGAAGTTATAAGGCTCCACGCCCATGTTCAGGAAGCGGCCCAGGACATCGACAACGTTATTGGCGTGCACGGTAGTGAACACCAGGTGGCCGGTCAGCGCCGATTGGATGGCGATCTGCGCCGTTTCCTCGTCGCGGATTTCACCCACCATGATCTTGTCGGGGTCGTGGCGCAGGATGGAGCGCAGCCCGCGCGCAAATGTTAGCCCGCGCTTCTCGTTGACGGGAATCTGCAGAATGCCCCGGAGCTGGTATTCCACCGGGTCTTCGATGGTAATGATTTTGTCTTCTTCCGTTTTGATTTCCGAAAGCGCCGCGTAGAGCGTAGTGGTCTTGCCGCTGCCGGTCGGCCCGGTTACCAGCACCATGCCGTACGGCTCGCGAATGAAGCGTCGCAGGCGCTTGATTTCGTGCTCGGAAAAGCCCAGCACGTCGAGGCGCAACTGGCGGAACTTTTCGTGCAGCGATTCTTTGTCCAGGATGCGCAACACCGCATCTTCGCCGTGGATGGAGGGCATGATCGAAACGCGAAAATCAATCGGGCGGCCGCGGTAGCGCACCCGGAAGCGGCCGTCCTGCGGCACGCGGCGCTCCGCGATGTCCAGCTCCGCCATGACTTTGATGCGCGTGATGAGGTTGGATTGAAATTCGCGCGCCAGCGGCGCCATGGCCTGCTGGAGCATGCCGTCAATCCGATACTTCACCACCACGGAATTGTCCCGGCTCTCGATGTGGATATCGCTGGCCCGCCGCTCGAGGCCGGCGAAAATGATCGAATCCACCAGCCGGATCATCGGGCTGACGTCGCGCTCTTCCACCAGGTGATCGAGCGATAGGCCCTCGCCCGCCGATTCCTCGTCGCGGATAACGTCCAGGCGAAATTCCTCCGTCGCCTCATCCAGCACGCGCTGCGAGGGCTCGGTCTTCTTAAGGAACTCGCGCACCTGGGAAGGCGCTGCCACGCGCACGACCAGTTGGCGGTCCAGCTTGGTCTCCAGCTCGTCCAGCTTCCGCAGGTCGGTGGGATCTCCCAGCACCACCACCAATTGGTGGTCGCGCGCTTCGAGGGGCAGGAATTCGTAATGCAGCATCAGCTCGAGCGGAATCGTGCGGAGGAGGTCGGTGTCCGGGTGGATGTCGCGCAGATCCACGAATTCAAAGTGATAGCGGTCCGCGAGCTGCCGCGCGCTATCCATCTCCGCTTTGACCTGAGGGCTCAGTTCGTCCAATGTCCCAACCTCAACTTCCTTTAATGCACTTGCCCCGCCAATGAGAAAAGCGGCAAATAAAATGCGATCAGTACAAAGGCCACAACCAACGCGATGGACGCGATCATGACGGGGTCCACCAGCGCTACCAGCGTGGCGAGGTCAATATTCACGTCCTCTTCGAAAAACTCCGCCAGGGCTTCGAGCATGCTCGCCATGGCGCCGGTGGACTCCCCAACTTCCATCATCTCCAGGGCGAGCGTAGGGAAAAAGCCGCTGGTCCGCAGGCTGGCGCTCAGGGCGCGTCCGGCGGTGACTTCCTCCTGCGCATGCGAAATCGCCTGCGCCAGAAGCGGGCTGGATACCGAGTCCTTCGCTGTCTCGAGCGCCGCGACGATGGGGATGCCACCCTGCAGGAGCGTGGACAGCGTGCGCGCGAACTCCGCCACAGAGAACTTCAGCAGGAGTTTACCCGCAAGTGGCGAATGGAACTTCAGCCGCTCCCACGCGAGGCGCGTTCCGGGCGAGCGAAAAGCCATGCGCCCAAGCAACACCAGCACCACGATTCCCGCCAGAATAAACGCCGCGTACCGCTTCGCGGTCAGCGAAAACGAAATGACAAACAGCGTGAGGGGCGGCAACGCAACGTCCAGGTCGCGGTAGAGTTCCGCAAAGCGCGGGACGATGAACGTCGCGACGAAGACAATCAGCCCGCAGAGGAAGACCATGAGGAAGGCGGGATAAACCATCGCCGAGAGAAACTTCTTTCTGAACCCGCGGCCCGCCTTTTGATACGACAGATACTGCGCCAGGACGCGGTCCAGGTTGCCGCTGCGTTCGCCGGCGCGGAGCGTGGCGCAGTAAATCTTCGGGAATTGCCCTACGGATTCAAACGCCTCGGAGAGCAGGGCGCCAGCTCGTACCTTGTCCCGAACCTCGTCCACCGCTACGCGCAACGCTTCGCTCTGCGTCTGCTTCGAAAGCAGGTCCAGGGACTTTTGCAGCGGCAGGCCGGACTTGGAAAGCGTCAAGAATTGCTGATTGAAGACCAGGAAATCGTCCGCGCGAATCCGCGCTTGGCGGCGACCGGTCAGGCGAATCGACAGCGCTTCCTTGGGGCGGACGGAGAACACAAAATAGCCTTGCGCTCCCAGCCGCTGGCGCAGCTCCTGCTCGGAGGCCGCCTGTTCGGTCTGCGTCACCACGCGCCCGCTGTCCGTACCGAGTTTGCAGACGAATTCAGCCATGAAAGAAGTTAACAGTCGACAGTCAACAGTTGACAGTTCCAGAAAACAAACGGGCGGCCCGCGCCTTATCCGACCTGGGTTTTGACTGTCGACTGTTGACTGTCAACTGTCGACTGTTCCCCTCACCACGTGCTGTACTGCGTGCCATCAAAAGCCTGTTCCTCGGACCCGCTGTGAACATCCACGACGCCCGGCTCGCTCTGGTCCGCGCCCATTGGCACGTCTTCAATGTCCTCGTGCCAGGTTGTATTCGAGCCCGTAAACGGGTCCACGGGAATTCCCCCGCGCAGATAACCGGCATCCACTAAATCCTGCAGCGAAGAGGGTGGTTTCTGTTTGTCGAGCGTGTACTCATCGATGAGCTTGCGCATTGTGAACAGGTCATCGCGGAGCACCGCCTCGCGGGCTCGAACCACCGCGACGTGGTACGTAGGAGCGGCCATGGATGCCATAATGAGAATCAAGGTGAGAACGATCATCAACTCCAGGAGGGTGAAGCCCATCGAGCGCCATCCACGGGCACGCACCCCGGGCCGGTCGCGGCTCGCGACCGGCCACGGAAAACTGGACGGTCCCTGGGCGGGCAGGACTCCCCGCGCGCCAGGCATTCCTTTACCAATCGGCGTACGAAGAGCCATCTAAAGCAGTCCCCTGGGATTTAGTGTAAACGTCGAATACATTCTCGCCGCCCCACGAACGCGAATCGGCATCGTCTTGCATGGAGCGCAGACCCCAATCCGTCTGGCCGGTCATCGGATCCACAGGAATTTTCCGCAGGAATTTGTATTTGGCCGTCGCAGCGCCCTTTACGGGCACACCCTTCACCAGTGTGTCGAGGTCGGGCGGATAGCCAAAAGACTCGACCTTCACCGGAATCAGTCCCATATCCGAGAAATACTTATACCGATCGATGGCCGTGCGCATTTCGCGCAGATCGCGGCGCAACTCCACTTCCCGCTCGCGCTGAATTTGCACGCGCGCCAACGGTAACGCAATACTGGTGAGCAACAAGAGGATGGTAATGGCGGCGATCATCTCCACGAGCGTAAATCCGCTCTCCACGCCTGACCGGGAAGCCGTCCTTCCAGTTCTCATGGCCTTCATGGACGTTGTTCCCCTGGAGGCGGTGACGGTTCCTCAGGGGTACCGACCGGCACTCCCGGGGCAGCCTCGGGAATCTGTGGAAGCGGCGCGCTCGGCCCACCGCCAACGGCTACATTCGCACCGGCACTACCCGACTCCGGCAGACGGATGACCCGTGGGGTCAGCATGACCAGGACTTCGGTATCAATTCGTTCATGGTGTTCTTCGGAGAAGAGATAGCGCAGCAGGGGAATCTGGGAGAGTCCCGGCAACCCGGACTTTGACGTGCTGTCTTGGCTCTGAATCAGTCCGCCCAGCAAATTCACTTCACCTTCCTTCAGTCGGATGTCGTGCTCGATGCGGCGCTGACCGAAGGAAGGCTCGCTGAAGCCGCCAACATTGATGGGCGCACCCAGCGAGGAAATTTCGATAGCCGCGTGCAGGGCCACTTCCCCGTTCGAGAGCAGATGCGGCGTCAGATCCAAAATCACGCCCACATCCTGAAATTGGAATTGCGTGCTCGCCAGCAAACCGAACCCACCGCTGCCGCTCACGCTTCCCCCAAACGAGGGCAGAAAACTACCCGTGGCATAAGGAATTCGCTGCCCGATTCGCAACTTGGCTGTCTCGCCATCCGTCACGCGGACCTGAGGATTCTGGAGGATGTGGGTGTGTGAGTCACCGAGCAAGGCTGAGGCCGTCGCGCCCGGCAGGACCACGCTGAAATCACTGGTACTTATCTTACCCAAACGGTTCAGCGGGAGGAAGGGGATGGAGGTTCCGCCCGTGGTGGTTGCAGAAGTCGTTGGATTGAAGCCTATAGCTCCCACGAGGCCCGTTGTGTTGGCCCCAGAGACTGAAACCGGCTGGGGAGTTAACCCCAAATCCTGGACGCGGTCTCGATCAGCCTCGACTACTGCGACGTCTATCAAGATTTCCGCCTTTCCGCGGTCCAAATCACGGATGAGCTGCTCTGCCGCCTGAACCTTGGCGGGGGTATCACGAATAATGATGGCGTTGGCATCTGGATTGTCGATAATCCGTTGCACTCCCAAGACCTGCTTGATGGCCGTGGTAATCGCGGTACGGTTCTGAGCCGTCAAAGGGTTCATCAGGTAAATGGTCCTGACAACTTCCTGGTCGTAATCGCGATGGTTGGTAGGGGTATCGGGAACCACTAAAAAGGTATTGGGCGTGAGCGGCCGGTAGAAACTCTTCGTCTGCATGCAGAGGACGTTAAGGACATCTTCTATCTTGATGTCAGAAAGATCCAGCGACACCTGCTTGGGGGCGAAATCCGCGGTGAAGGCAACATTCATCCCTGCCAGCTTGGCGACGGTTTCAAATGCTTTCCTGCTATCGATGGGGCCAAGATGCACGCGTGTTATCGGCCCCTGCGGGAATGGATTTAGCTTTACAGGTCCTGGAGCGGCCTCCGCCTCGGAGGCCTTAAGCGCTTGTTTGAGCTTCGATTCGCGAGCTTTCTTTGCCTCCGCTTGCACGGCCAAGACCCTTGCCAACTCCTGGGCGGCCGCCTCATTGCTGGGATCGATGCTCGCGGCTTTCTGGAACTCTCCCGACGCCTCCTCCAAGCGGTTCAGTTTCAGTAACTCGCGTCCGCGCTTAAGATGAGCAAGTGAGGCTTGGGTTCGAACGAGTCTCTCATGGAGCTGAATGGCGGCGTTTCCCGGCTGGTATTGAAGAGCCTTTTGGTAATCCACCAATGCCGTGTCCCAGTCCTTGCGCAACTCCGCTTTGCGACCTTGCTGGTAGGCGATGTTGCCCCCCGCGCAACCCCAACAGAAAACAAGGGCCACCAGGACCACCAGCGAACGGATCTGTCTTCTGAGCATGTGTCTCCTTCGCGGGCCCTCTCAGCGGGGCGCAGCACCATTATCCGGCATCGGCGAAGACAAGTTCAAGCCGCGCTTCCCTAACCTGCGTTCGTCCAACAACTCCGTACTCCTTTGGGGCATACAGCCTCCCCCTCCCATCATGCGAGGGGATTCTTGCGCCATCTCAGTCCCATCTAGAGACGGATATCTTGTTATGATGCAGTTTTGGAGCGGGCCGCGTTGCTCAGTCCGAGCCCAGTTTGATTCCTGGTCGACTTGCGGAATCAACTGGTCGGGAGATACTTCTACGACTTCGACCACCGACGCAGACATATCAATTACCTTGAACCTCTCCGCGAAAACTTCACCTTTGTGAACGAGATAAACGCTGTCTCCATTCGCAACGACTGCTTCGTACTCCCCGTTGGGCTTCTGAACGTAGCCAAGGGGCTTCCACAATTGCACGGCTGGGGTCGGCGGTGCGCTTCTCACCGGATTCGAGGCAGTAACTCTGGTCAGAGGCTCCGGAGACCCACGAGCCACGGAACCGCGTAGGCCTTTGGGAGGCGCCCGTTTCGCGAGGCGTGATTGTTTGGCATCTTCACGATGGGCCGGGAGATCTGTGCCTCTCATCCGACCTTCGCGCAATGAGGCAACGAGTCCCTTAACTAATCGATCCGGAGGACGCTGAGAACCGTTGGCAGTCCCCAGGCTGGGTTGCTCGTCTGCCATAGCCGCAAGCTCCGGAGTTCCGGAGCTTTCGGGCGGCTGAGGAGAAAGGTCTTCCGCAATGACGGCAAACGGGGAGACCCTTAGTGCCTTAAACTTATCAGCAAAGACCTCGCCCTCGTGAACAACGTAAACCTCATCGTTATGGTCAAGGATGGCTTCTACCTGGCCATTTGGTCGTTGCACGTAGCCAATTGCCGTTAACATGACCGGCTTGGTGTCGATACGTGTTGTCTGGTCCGAGGCATTGCGCACCGGAGGGCTTGAGTTGATTAATTTTGGCACTATTACTGCGCCGGGTCCGTTCAAGTGCGCAATCAGTGAGGCGGGAACATAGGCGTTTGGCTCAGGCCTGGCTACCCTGGGGCTCACCAGGCCGGAAACCCTCCGAAATATGTCAGATCGAACTTGGGCAGCAACGAAGGTCGGAGTGTCCGGCAGGGCGTTCAGAGCAAGGACCTGCCTCGGCAGGACATCTCCCTGTGAATTGGCCTGGAGCCGGTCGAGGGCACGAGGATTCGCTCTTGCGGCACTAAGTTGTTGGGATGCCTTTGAATTGCCAGCCATGATCGGCTCACGCCTCACGAGTTGGATGCTTTCACCATCGGCAATTACGGCCACGACTTCCCCGTTCTCCTTCTCCACGTAACCCAATGGTTGTGACAGGGGTGGAGGCAATTCCCCGCGGGGTGGCAATGGGGTCTTGGTTGAACCCTTAGTCGACTGAAGAGCTTGCCGGCCGGCGCTTCCTTCTTGAGCCTCCGCCACTTGGATAGCCTGCCTCGTCCGCCTCACCTCGTGGGGCAGACCATTTCCTGCCGCTGGCACCTCGACCACTTCCACGCTCGATGGCGATATCTTCAAAACCTTGTACTTATCCGCGAAGATCTCGCCTTCGTGTAGCACCTGGACTTGTTCCCCTTCCCCAAGGACTGCTTCCACGGTCCCATCGGGTTTCCGCACGTAGCCAAGTGGTGTCAAAGTGAGGGTTGTCGGTGAAGGGTCATGGGCCGGTGGAGGTGGGGGACATGCTTGAGAAACCGTTGTGGAAGCGGGGGACGGCCCTTTCGAGCCGGCGATCGCAACTGCTAGCAATGGAGCTCTGGCACGAGCTGTGCGTGCTGCCCGAGCACCTCGATTGATACTCACACCAAGTGATTCGCGCCGCCCGGCTTCTCGTCTTGCGATAGGGAAAAGTCCCGACCACCCGCGCGAACCCGAAGGAGCGGATTCTTCAACCTCAAGGAGCGTGATTTGTCGCGGCAAACTCGCGTCCCCGGTAAGATTAGGGAAGCCTAAGAGGCAGGCGGCGGCAGTTACCCCTCCCGCAAACTTCGCGAAATGTCTCACGGCTTTCATCGCGTCACGTCAAGTTTGCGTCGCCCGGTGAGCATGAAACCAGAAGAGTTATTATCTCTTTTTCCGGGGCGCAGCGGTAGTGCTATTTGAAGGCGAGCGGCTGCGAGGGATGGTCCGGTATCATCGCACGTAGGAATTATACTCGGGTGTGGGGCGGAGGTTCAAAAGAAATTTCTCCGACCGAGGTGAGGAAATGAAGGTCCTCGGCGGTAAGAAGGTCGCGCTGAATCGCGGAGAGTCCGGACTCCCGGGCCAGGAGGCGGGGCTAGTTATTTTCGGCGAGTCGGTGATTGACGGCGAAGAGCGCCAACTCCAGGCGGTTGGAGACGCCCAGCTTATCGAAGATGTTAGTGAGGTGGTGCTTAACAGTTTGCTCGCTGATGTGGAATTTCTCGGAAATATCCTTGTTCGTATACCCGGCCACGATCGCCGATACAATTTCAAGTTCCCGGGGCGTGAGTCCGAACCTTTTCTTCCCCGATTCTTCATCCGGGAGCGATCTCAGGTCGCGCAGCGTCATGACCAGATCTGAAACGGCGGCGTTGCCGACCCAGTACTGACCGGCCCTCACGGCGCGGATGCTCTTGAGCAGCAGGCTGGTGGCGGACTCTTTCAGGACCACACCGCGGGCGCCAAGCTGCAGCGCCTCCAGGGTTTGCCGGGGCTCGACCACGGCTGCCAGCACAATAGTGCGAGTATGGGGTGCGGCCCTGGCCACGTCGCGCAAAGCCTGCATGCCCGGGACCCGTGGCATCGCCAGGTCGAGCAGCAGGATATCCGGCTTGAGCTGAGCGGCGAGACGGAGAGCCTCACCGCCGTCCGCAGCTTCGCCCACGACCTGGAAACCCGACTCGGCCTCCAGGAGCTTGCGGAGGCCGTCTCGGAAGATCGCATGATCGTCCGCGATGAGAATGCGAATAGTCTCGTCTTTCTTATCCATGATTCTTCTGCGGAACGAGAATTTCCAGCCGCGCGCCCCGGCCAGGAAGCGACTCGATGCTCAAGGCCCCGCCCAGCGCGCGAACCCGCTCCTTGATCACCACCGGTCCCTTGCGCGCAGTATCCAGTTCCCCCTGGCCAAGACGCCCGGAAAAATCGAACCCGCGGCCGTCATCGTCAATCACCAGCTTCCAGAACCCATCCTGCACCTCAAAGCGTACCACGACATTGCGCGCGCCGCTGTGCCGCCGGACGTTGGTGAGTCCTTCCTGGAGGATCCGCGCCAGTTCCCCGCAGAAGTGGGGCGGAAGCCGAACATCCTCGAGAGGGGAGACAAAGCGCGCCGCAATGCCGGTGTCGCGCCCGAACTTGTCCACAGTTGAGGCAAGATATTCCAGGAGTTGTCGGGGGCCCAGTTCCATCGCCTTCATCTGCTGAATTAACTCGCGCAAGCTCAAAACCTCGTGGTGCAGAAGCTGCTGAATGCGGGACAACTCCTCAGGCAGCAAGGTTGCGTCCGGGGGATGCTGCCGCAAGACGGACACCTCCATCTCCAGAGCAATCAACGACTGGATCACGCCGTCATGAAGTTCGCGGGCTACCCGGGCGCGTTCGGCGGCGCCGGCGTGTGAGCGCAGCCGGTCAGAAAGAAGGACGCTGTTGAGAACTGGAGAAAGCTGTCGCACAAATGCCTGGAGGAAGCGCGCCGCGGTCACGCGGCTGCACCCGGGCGAGGGCTCCAGCAAGAACAATCGGCCCGCCCACTCCGTCCCGAAAACAACCGAGGCGGCCAACAGTTGATTGGACTTCAGCGCATTCAGGAAATCCTGTGGCGGGACCCAGGCATTGTTATCGACGCGCTTGCCCGCCGCGTCCAAAATCAGGTTCTGGTTTGGCGCGCCATCGCCGGGTGCCAATCCTCGCCGCGTAAACCACACCTCACCTGGGGCCTCGAAAAGGTAAGCAGAGCGCTGGTCCGTATCCAGTTCCGCCCCCTCGAGACTGGCTTCGGAATCCGTTTCCCCTTGCACAACTTCCCATAACGAAGTCTGCCTCGTGCTCGTCTCCTGCAAGACAAACAGAGCCCGAAGCGCACCGAAGAGCGAGCGAGTCTCTTCCAGGGCGGCCCGAAGGGCGGCGCGCATTCCAATTTCCCTTTGGATCCTCCCGATAATGGCGGCGATCCCGGTCGCCTCCGCGCGCCAGCGTTTTTCCTGCTCGGCCAGGAATCCCAGCAGATATCCTGTCATCAGAAGATACACGCCACGCATCAGGATGCGGTTAAACGTAAAATCGCCCAGAACAGCCCGGACGGAAGGCGGCAGAAACACTTCCACCGCCGCCTCGATGATGAAAAGCATCAATGCCAACCCCGCGGTCATCAGGGTTTCCTGCAATCCCCAGCGGTACGCCGCGGCGAGTAGGACGAATACGTTGAAAATAAAGAAGGGGCTATTGGGACCCGCGGTGAAAAGGGAGATGATTGCCGGCCAGATGATGTCCACAAGGTGCAAGCCCAGACACAACGCGGGGGTCACGCGCTGGCGATCGTGCAACCACGCAAGGACGGTCACGCTGTGCAGCGCGTAAAGCGCCAGCAGAGTGTAAGTCAGGGCGGGGTGGCGTGCGGGTTCGGTGGGGTCGAGCCAAATGGCGATGAGCGCCGACACCCCCAGAAAGGCGCGCGCGCTGGCCAGGACCTGCTCGACACGAAATCCCTCATTGGGGTCTACGGTCGCCCGTAGCCGCTCGAAGAGCCGGGGAGTGACGCCCCACCTGAAGAACAAGTCCGCGTCCTTAATCCGGCGAGCTATACTCCTGGCAATATCACCCATTTACACAATAAATGCAATCCGAGCCTTTTCGCCCATCCGGCTCCCCCGGGTGAGGGGTCATGCCTGACCCATCCTCCACCAGGGCCGGTCTGTGTCCTTCGGATATTATAGCTTCCCGCAGCGCAAGGCTCACCACCGCGTTGAAAGTTCGACTGGAGCGGGTTCCGCGCAGACACCGGGGAATATCAGGAGGCCGCGGATTTTCCGGCACTCAGCCGCTTTTCGAAGAATTCCGTAATGCGCTCCTGGTTGTAGAGTGAAATTTCGGTGAAGGCCACCCCTGTTCCCCGGTCGGCAATGGTGTATACGGCTTCCCCCTTGCAGTTGATGTACGGTTCGTCGGGGTTGAGGCGAAAGGAAATTCGCAAACTGGTATCGGGAACGGGAGGAAGCGGAGGAAAGATGAGACAGCCACCCCGGCTGAGGCTGACAATTCGAACTTGCAGCGGCGTCGGAGAGAGGTAGATGATCGCGTCGACCTCCGCAGCGTAGCGGGGATGACGCCGCCGCGAGGCACCCTCGTATGTCATGGCCCTGTATCATACCCTCGGAACCGGGAAAGTCAATCAGCCTCGCCCGAGGCCAAATCGCCTGCACCTCAATGTGGTAAAATACGCCGGGGCTTGGATCGAAACCTCGAGGAGGCATATATGACCATGGTTTTGCGCTGTCGCGATCTGGGTATGAACTGCCCTAAAGAGATCCGCGCCGAAAGCGAAGACGAGTTGTTGAAGCTCGCCGCCGAGCACGCCGAAAAAGACCACGGCCTCCCGGCAACCACCATTCCGCCCGCGATCATGGCCATGGTCAAAGCAGCCATCAAGAATGAATAAAGCTCCCTGGGAGCGCCTTTGCTCGATGGCCCGTAACGATACGGCCCGCCTGGCGCGGCACGTCAGCGGGACGCTTTCCAGCGGGCCGCTCCAAATGCCTTAAGGGCCGCCGAATCCACAGGTTTCCCCTCCCCTCCGCCGCTCGCCAGACTCCCCACGAGAAAAAACTACTTCCGGGAAGAAATAAGCTAGAATACGCCGCAAGCTTCAGGTAGGAAGATCAGAAGCCAAGCAGCGGTTCGTTGGTCCATTGCGTTGAAGAAGGCAGACCTGGCGTGGCGGCATCGCTTCTAAAGCGCTGGCTGAGTCGCCTGGCTCCGGTTTATCCGGGCGAGGGCGCGGTCGTGATTCTGTGCCTGGCAGTGAACTTTCTCGTTGTGGCCGGCATCATGTTCGGCCGCAACGCCCGCGATTCCCTCTTCCTGGTTTATTTCGGCGTGCAATACCTGCCCCACATGTATTTCGCGAACGCGGTGTTTCTTGTCTTGACGTCGCTGATCTACACCACGCTGGTGGACCGCATTGAGCGCGGCAAATTCCTGGGCGGCCTCTCCGTGCTTTTCGTCGCCAGCTTGCTGATCAGTTGGGTGTTTCTGCGGACGCATCTTCGGCACGGCTCGTGGTTCTTCCCGATTTTCTATATCGAATCGCAAACGCTCTGGTATTTCTCCCTGATGCAATTCTGGACGTTCGTGGGGGACTTATTTGACACCCGCCAGGCCAAACGGCTCTACCCCCTGCTCGCCGTGGGCTCGCTCCTGGGCATGATCGGCGTGGGCCTGGGCAGCAAATCCATCGTGCTAGCGCTGGGCACGGGAAACCTGCTGGTGGTTTGGGCAGGGATCATCATGGCCGCAACCATTTTCGGGGGCATCGCCTTCCGCCGCTACCGCATCGTGAAGGACGCGCCGAAATTGGAAGAGGCCGTCGCCCACGCCAAGGCCAAAGCCTCCGAGTGGCACAAAATCAAATCAGGACTGGAAGAAGTGGGGCGCGAGCCGCTCTTGCGCTCCATGGCCGGATACACCCTGCTGTTGTGGACACTCTTCTCGGTCGTCGATTTCTGCTTCAAGAACACGATGAAGGACATTTACCCCAATGCTGATGACCTCACCCGATTTTTCGGGAACTTCATTGGCGCGCAAGGGGTCATCTGCCTCGTCGTGCAGGTTTTCTTTACGCGCGCCGTGATCGCCCGCCTGGGTGTGGGAACGACGATCAACTTTCACCCTGCGTTCCTGCTTGCCGGCACCGCCTGGATGGGCTTGCGTTACGGATATGCTTCGGTGCTCACCACCAAGCTCGGCGACGCCTCCATGCTCTACACTTTTTCCGACTCCTCCTACCAGTTGCTCTACAACCCCGTGCCCCCCGAACGGCGCGCGCAGGTAAGGGGGTTCATTGAAGGATATATCCGGCCCCTTTCGCTGGCCGCCGCCGGCGCTTTTATCCTGGTGGCCAACAATTATCTGAAGCCCTTGTACGCTTGGGGCCACACGATCGTGACCGGGCAGCAGCTTTCCTGGGGCGCGCTGGCTGCGGCCGTGGTCTGGCTGGGTTTCGCATCGACAGCCAAGAAGGGGTACATCCGGGCGTTGCTGCGGAATTTGCAGGGCGATCACCTCGCCCTGCGCCAGGCCGCCGCCACGGCGCTCGGCAGCATGAAGGAACCGGCAAACTTGCTTCTTCTTTCCCAGACACTTCAAAGTGAGGATCCGGCGAGGGTGGTGACGGCTGTAGCCTTTCTGGGTGATTTCGGCCAAGTCGATGCCGCCGCCGCGATCGCGGGGCTACTCTCCCACCCTGACTCGCACGTGCGCGCCACTGCCGCTTCCGCGCTAGGGAAGCTGGCGCCAACGAAGTATGTGGACGCGCTTCTACCCCTGGTGGCCGATGCCGACCCCCGCGTCCGCGCTAATGCCGTGGAGGCGCTGGCCGCAAGTCACGATCCATCCCTGCCGGAACGATTGCGCCCGCTTCTTCACGACCCGGCGACGCGCGTTCGCGTTAACACCTTGCTTTGCCTGGCCTCCCTTGAAGAAGGGCCCGTCCCGGCGGAATGCCTGCCCTTGCTCAGTGAACTGGCGCAGGGAGACGCCACCGCGCGAGCCACCGCCACCTACGCGCTGGGCGGCTTGACCATGGATGCCTCCGTGGATCTGCTCACGGAACTGCTCCGCGATCCCGAACTCTCCATTCGGTGTGATGCCGCCAAGGCTCTGGGGCGCGTCGGTTCTACCCGCGCGATCGGTCCGCTGGTCGAGGCGCTGGCCGGACATTCGGAATTGCGGCGCGCCGCGCGCCGAAGCCTCGCCGCCATACTGGAACGGTGCGGGAACGTCTGCATTCAGGAAATATCACAGACCGCGCTCAGTTCGCCGCGCCCCGAAATCCGCAGCGAACTGGCCGACGTGCTGGGCCGCATCAAGGATTCCCAGGTCAACGCTCCACTCGTCGCCCTGCTCAAAGACCCGGAATGGCGCGTGCGCTGGAAGGTGCTCAAGTCCTTCGACCGTCGCGCGCACGTGGGCCCGTTGCCCGAAAACGTTCGCGCGGCTCTGTTCCAGTATGCGAGCGATGAGTTGACCGCATTCCGGCAAAACCTCCTGAACGCGCAGGCTCTGGTCCCGAAACCTGCGAGCGAATCTGAGCGACTCCTGGCGCTGGCGCTCTCCGAGGACCGGGTCAAGATCGAAGAACGAGTCTTCCATATGCTGGGCATCCTGTGCGGGCGAGAACGGATGCTGGTCATCTTCGAGAAACTCAACTCCGGTGATGCCCGGCAACGCGCCGACGCGCTCGAAGCCTTGGACACCCTGGCGCCGAAGGCCATCGGGCGGCAAGTTCTGGGATTGCTCGAGCCGGCGCCCCTGCCCGCCACAGGGCCGTCGCAATCTGCCGCGCCGGCGATCGGGGCGTTGGCGCACCACACCAAGCCCTGGCTGCGCGCCTGCGCCGCCTTTTACCTGGGCAGGCATGCGAACGGCAATGCCGTTTCACTGCTCCAAACGCTCCTCGCCGACCGCGACGAAATCGTACGGGAGACAGCCCTGTTTGCGGGCTGGCAGGCTCTGCAGAGCGCCTGGCGCCCGCAAGTGAAAGCGGCGGCCGAATCCTCCGATCCCGCGCTCCAGCGCATCGCGCAACGCATTCTGAGTCTGACTTCGCCCACATCGGACCGGACATCGCCTCCGCCCGCAGAAGGGAGTACGCCCATGTTTCTCACCGTAGAGAAAGTGCTGCTGCTGAAATCCGCGCCGTTGTTTGCCGGGCTCGACAGCGAAGAATTGGCGGCGCTCGCCACGATCGCGCTCGAGAAGGAGTTCGCATCCGGCGAAGTCATTTTCGAGCAGGATCAGCCCGCCCACCATTTGTATGTCCTGATCCGAGGCAAGGTGGAAGTCCTTCACCACGCGGAGTCCACCGACTATCCCATCGCCACGCTGGGCGAAAAGGAATGCTTCGGAGAAATGGCCATCCTCGACGACCAGCCCCGCTCCGCGACCATCAAGTCGCTTGAACCCTCCACCGTGCTCAAAATCGACCGCGACAGTTTTCGCGAGCTCATCTACGAACGCCCCCAGATCGCTTTTGCCATCTTCAAAATCCTCAGCAACCGCCTGCGCGTGAGAAACCTCGAAGTTGAACACGTCGCCAGCCTCGACAGCTCGCGCCATTACGTGTGAAAGAGAGAACGGAACGCGGCTGGCGGCAACGCGTTCTGCGTCAGAGGCGGGGATTCTCTGGGTGTTCGAGCAATGCGGGAGCCGAAAACGCAGTTATGGCTTGCAGCGGTCGCAAAAACCGCCCGCTTCCACACGGACGACCTTGATGCTGAAACGCCGCTCGCGTTCGATCTGGCCTTTGAGCTTTTCGAAAAGCGAACTTTCGAATTCCTGAATGCGGCCGCACTTGATGCAAGCCAGGTGAATGTGGTCGCGCGTCGTGCGCGCTTCGTAATAATGCCTGCCGCCCTCAAGATGCATCAGGTCGAGTTCATCCACCAGGCCGTACTTCTTCAGCATGGCCAGGGTTCGGTAGACCGTAACTTTGTTGAGGGTGGGATCCTGCCGGCGAGCGCGCTGCCACAGGGCGAGAGCGTCCAGGTGGCTGTCCGCGCCCTGGATGATCTGGATCAGCAGGCGCCGTTGATGCGTCATGCGTACGCCCCGCGAAATGAGTTCCTGCTCCAGCGGACGACGCAAATCGCGCGATTCAGGCACGCTCATGACCTCGATGGGCGAAACGGCTGAAATGACTCACTCCGATAGTTTCGCTTCGGGCCTTCCAACTGTCAACCCGTTTTCCCGAATAGGGGGCTCGGTGGGTACGCGGAAAGGGGGTGCCAGGAGTCGGAGGGTAGAGCCAGTCGCACGCGGGGAGCAAGCAAAAAGGAAAGCCCCCGCGGAACTTCGACGGGGGCTTTGCACGATACAGATGGCCCGGAAGAAAGATCCGAGTCAAAGGAACTAAAGAAGGTGCCTACGCCTGAGGCGGTGGAGCCTCGGGGGCCTTTTCCTTCTCTTCGCCCTTCTTCTTCTTCTCCTTTGGCGCCTTCTTCTTCTTCTTCTTCTCGGCCTTCTCAGTCTTCGGAGCGGCTTCCTGGCCACCCGCCGCCGGTTCCTGCGCGAAGGCCGGCATGGTCAGCGAGAAGGCAACTGCGAGGGCAAACAGCAACGTGAGCAATTTCTTCATTTGGGTCTAGACCTCCTGATAAGATCACTTACGAGCCATTAAGGGAGCAAGCCTCCGGCCAAATCCACCCATTTTCCTTGGTCAGTCCAGGTTTGTCTTTTCCTTCCTATCGGTTACGCCGAAAGCATCAACGTGAGGTTGAATTCCCGGCGGAGAACTTTGTGATTTTTTTACACGAACTCGTATGCCAGAGACACCAAATGGGGCAATCGTCCGAATCTGCGTTAGGCCAGAAGGTCTCCGGGATGGACTTATCGTCCGGCCGGGAGCGCATGTGTTTTCATCAATGCGCGTTCTGTGCTGCGCCCTCGCCTTCGCCAGTTCATCCCGTCATCGGATTGCCGGGCAATCTGCGCTGCGTGCCCGGACTCGCAATGGCCACCGAGTAGGCCGATGATCCTGCGCACGGGAGGCATGGACGCGTGCCACGGCCGAGTCAGGTTCCGAGAGCCGGGAACTTCCCTAACCCCCGTACAACGTGCTGGTGTCAACGGGAAGATCGAGCAGCTTGAGGTAAGTGAAGAGCTGCATCTTGTGATTGGTGAAATGTTCGCGGAAGGAGATGCTCATGCGCTCCAGCTTGGCCTGCCATCCCCACGGAACCGAAACCACCTTCTCCGCGAAGTCCTGCTCGCTGATCCCGTCCAGAAACGCTCGCAGTCGGGTCTTGTCATTCTGCAATTTCTCCAGCGCTTCCGCGACTCCGCAGGAAGGCATCTTCTCCAGTTTCATCATGTCCATCATCTGCTCGGGCGTGAACGGCCATTTCCCGGTGATGAGGCAATTCATATCGCCTCCCATTCCCTCACCCAGGTGGCAAATGACTTGTCCCAGACTCATGAATTTCGGCCCCGGCCGCCAGTCCAGTTTGTCGGCGGGCACCATCTTGATGAGAACTTCCGCGGGCTTGTAGGCCTCCATCACGCAGTCGTAAAACTCATGCTTCGTCATGGCTCACCTCCTCAGCTTCAAGCGCAGAACTCGGGTGGCGCGAGTATAGCGGAATAGGGCGGAAAAGCAAGAAGACGGTAAACAGCATACGGTAGACGGGACAATGGCCGGCTGGCGCGGACCTTCAGGTGTGCGCGTTGGGCCGTGCGGCTTCATCACTGCCATAGGTCTGTGCCGAAGCAGCCACGGCAGGGTTTGAATGCCGTGGGCTTTTCGATAGGGGGGCTGGCGCGGACCGTTGATTCTTGCGGTCGGCGTGGTTCCGAAGGGACTGGGTGGCAGGCGGTACACCAGAAAAGTCCCGCTTCGCGGGATCGCAGACGCGACAATACAAGGGTCTGCGCGAGCCGGCCTGATCCCCAATTTTGATTCGCTATGCTTCGACGCCGACATGCACTTTGCGTCATTCAGTGGCTCACTCGGATGGCAACGAGTACGTACCGATAACGAGACTGTCGCAGCCACGCGACTTCCTCGAAAAGTGAGCTACCCAGGCCGCTTCGCCTGAGTCTGCAACGATCCTATCCAAGATGTCCCGCACCGGCTCAAACAGGAATGTGGCCCGAATTGGTCTGCCATCAGGAGGCCTCGCGCCGGGCAGGACTCCCGCGCAACCCGCGCGCAGCGGATCGAATACGATGTCGAAGCGACTCTTGGAGACGGTTTGGATCTGGCATCGAAGGCTGGCAATCGCCGCTGTCGACGGGTAATTCACGTGCAGGATAGGAATCGTCATATTGAGGCAGTCGCTCGAATCCTTGGCTGCTCCCACTGGAAGTACTTCGATGACCCCCAGCCGTTCACGGAAGGTGTAGCGTGGGTCCTGCTTAACCATATCCTGCAGAAGCGTGGCGACTGGCGCATTCTCGGCCGCGAGTTCGATAGGGGCTACGTCGCCGTCTCCGGCCTCAGCCGGCTCCAGGCATATCGGCACCCTCGCCTGTCGGGCCAACTTAACGGCTGCCTCGCTAATCCCTCCCGTATCCTGGTGCTTGATCCCGCCTCGTGCCAGGTCCGAGCCGCGAAATTCGAACTTCTGGACACGAACCTCACCAAGCTTTTCAGAGGGTGAGCGGCACCCGGGTCCTCCGAACGGAATCAGGAGGAGCGCAACGAACCAATAGCCGTGAACCTGCTGCATAGCCCACAAACTCCTACGGTGGCGTATTCGTCCCCACTACGGTTACGTTCGAACTGATGGCGTCTACCGACCAACCCTGGTAGATGGTGCCGGTGCGACTTTCCCTCACCGGCAGGCGCTGACCGTTCACTTTAAAGTACTGACGGGACTGGAAGGTGCACCCGTCTTGGCAGTTGCGGATCACATCCGGGAACGTGTTCGACGCCGGGAGAGTGCCACCTGTCAACACGCCACAGGGACCGGAAACAACTACCTCCTCGAGAATCCAACTAAACAGCAACGGGAGGGGGATCTGACCCGCGGCGTCGAAAACGCGTGTTAGATTGGTTCGGGTGCCATGGCAATCGCCTCCTCAACAACCCTTTCAGAGACCCGGAAGCGGAGGTCGTGCCGAAGTTTGTGCACTAAAGCCCGGGGCTCGTCGGCCCGACCCTCGAGGTGCAGGCGGGCCAGGAGCCGCACTGTGCCCACAGACTTGAAGCCCTTCTTCTCGCCGATCTCGCGAGCGCGTTTTTCATCGCCAATGAAGAACATGGCGGCTTTTTCCTCAGCTTGGATGAGAGCTTCGGCTTCGCCTTTGTCGAGCTCGGCACTGAGTAAGCTCACATTCGTCTTATCGGCCGCCGTGCATCTTGCAAAGATTCTGGTCCGGTACAACTTTTTGAGGCGGTAACGGAACCTTCCTATTTTGTTGACCTCTTGTTGGACCGCCCGCGGTACGAACACCACATCAAAGAAGAGCGACAACTCGGCAGAGAGGCCAAGGTGTGTGAGGCTGATTAGTGAGGAGCTGTCAACGACGGCGATGCGCACTATTTTTTGCTCAGTGAGAACAGCAAGAGTAGTCCAACCCCGAGTGCCACCAGGCCGCCGATGGCCTGCGTCTTCTCCTTACTGAGTTGTTGCTCCCTCAGGAATTGGACAATATCGGTTTCTAACTTCCCCGGGTTGCCCCATGGCGAGAAAGTAAAGACGCGTGGAAATTGGGCAAGCAAGGGATGAGCTTCAAGCGCTGAATGCACGATCGGAATCACCAGCTTGTTCTTTGCCAGGGCGTACCTAAGCTCCGCCTGGACGGCGGGATGAGCTTGGTTGGTGATAATGGCTAGGACGCAGTCCGAACGGTCCATCGCGCTCCGAACTTCCTCGGGCACGTTCCCTGCCCGAGGCGGGAGGGGAGAGTCGCGGCGGGGGACATACATCTCGACTCCGTGCGCAGCCGCCAGGGTTTGCAGGCGCCACGCAAGGGCCTGCTCGGCCGGCTCGAGACTGTAACTCAAGAATACTCTGAAGGCCATTCCACAGGTATTGTACGCTTCGATTGCCCGCGCTTCTAGTGTTGTTCTTCGATGATTTTCCGCTCTTCGTCCGTGATGCCGTAAAGCTCGTAAACCAGGTCGTCGATTTCGCGGTCGGTGGAGGTGATGTCGCGGTCCAGGCGCTCGATCTCCGAGGGCGCCAGCTTGCCGGAGTTCTTTTTCCTGTTCAACTCCAGCATGCGCTCCACCAGCGTCACCATCTTGTCGTGCCGCGCTTTATCTCCGAGATCGGATATGTTGATGGGGTGGATGGGGAGGCTGCGAGTTTCCTTGAGAACGATTTTTGGAAAGTCGTCGCGCTGCGCGATATTTGATCGGTGAAGAAAATACCAAGACATAAGCTGGCTGTTGAGGCAACCCAGCAGATATCTCAAGTCCGGCCCGCCTTCCATCCCTAAGATGCTCTGCATCGATTTGTTCGTGACGAAATCCTCGGTTGTCTTAACGGCCTGTAACCGAAATTGCCGACTTATGAGTTCACGCAGGAGAAGCCGGGGGCCTTTGAAATACCGCTCAGGTTTCGGCTCAGCGAGACTTTCGTCAAATCTTATGTATTTTATCGGCCCAGGATCTAGTGAGTATCTGCGCACTGTCCCGTCGAACGCTCGAAGACTGTGTGGATGGGCTGCCTTTTCGGTGAGACCGAACGGAGTTACGCCCCTCTGAACGTCCGCGAAATCTTTCAGGGGTTTCCCCGCGCTTTGTATTTTTGTGATGAGTGCTGCAGAGAAGGTATCCGCATAGGTCAAAAACTGATCAGACCCGCCCGCAAACCAGGAGGTGAACTCCGCAGCGTTGGTTTCTTGTTCAAACTCTTTGATGTCGGCGATTTTGTATCGTTTTGGAAAGGTCTTCAATCTCACGGGACACGCGCTCTGGCGGGGCCAATCTAGCGGCTTCAAACGCTTTACCACAACAAAAATCGTCGTGTCGACCCAAGCTTCAAACACGTCGTAAGGCAGGTTCACAAATACCTGTGGGTCAGCGCAACGTGCCAGGTGTCTTCGGAGGGAGCCAAACCGGGCCCCGCTGTACCAACCAGTCGGCACAATCAATGAAATGCGGCCTGGCGGCTTGCATAGTCTGATTGTCTTTTCTATGAAAAGTCCGTAAGGGGTTAAGCCACAATAAAGTTTACCTTTGATTGAAATAATGTGGCATGATGGCCTCATGGAGATTGCTCATCGCGCCCTCATGCTAAAGGTGCTTCAAGCGTTGAACGAAGCACAGGCCCGGTGGTATGTGGCGA
>JAIQGA010000064.1 GCA_020072925.1 Terriglobia bacterium
GTTCGAAGACTTTCCTTGCTGTTCTCCCCATGGTGCGGGCCTCGCAAGGGCGCTCCCAGATCCAGTCAATCCGTTGCGCGAGGTCTTCGGCGTTCCCGGCGATGAAATGAAGTCCGGAGACTTCATGGATCACGATTTCCTGCATGGCACCCAGACGTGAGCAAATGACCGGCGTCCCGCACGCGAAGGCCTCGACAACCGCCATGGGGAAGCTTTCGTAACATTCGCTTGGCAGAATGAGGCAGCGTGCCCTCTTGATGACCAACTGCGTTTCCGCGCGACTCAGGCGGCCGCGAAACGTCACGGCCTGCAAGTTGAGCTGCGCGGCGCGGCGCTCGAGAGAGGCGCGCAGGGGACCGTCACCAATGATCTGAATCGGAACAGTACAACGAAGATGCTTGCATGCCTCGAGTAGGGTCCCCACACCCTTTTCCGGGGAAAGACGACCGACATAGGCGGCAAACTCACCCTCGTCCGTTTTTTCTCCGGGATCAGGAAATACAAAATTGGGCTTCACGTAAACTCGCTCTGCGGGGAATCCGGCGTCTACGAATTTCTGATGAGCGAAGCGGGTCAGAGTAATGAAGCTGGTTATGCTGTCCCAGGTATGCCATCGTCGGTGGATCGCGAGCATCAAAGCCGCCATTGCCGTCTCGGATTTTGACTCTCGGTAGCAGCCATGCCGGACGCTGCGCCATAGGGACTCCAGGCACTCCTCGCAGACGTTGCCGTTGCGAAAGAACGTCGCGGCCGGGCACAAGAGGCGGAAGTTGTGCAGCGTCTGGACGACCGGCACCCCTGCCTCCGCGCAGGCTGAGAAAACGGAGGGCGAAATCTGAATAAACGTATTGTGGACGTGGACGAGGACGGGACGCTCCCGTTTAATCAGATTGAGGATATCCTGGCGTGAGTCCACTGCCCATACGGCCACCTTGGGAACTGTGAGCTTTCGCAGGTTGGAATACTTCTCAATCTCACTGTTGCTGCGCTGATAAGTCACCACCTGATGGCCATGATCCTCGAGGAGTTGCTTTTCCTGGGCGAAAACAACATCTTCACCGCCCGGTTGCTGGTAATGATTGTGGACCAGGAGGATCTTCATGATGTCGCGACGTCTGCCGTTAAGGGCTAGCACACGAACTGCCCACCAGAAGACCCAAGACTTCACTGTTCGTGAGATATAGGACTCCTTCCCGGTGGGCCACATAAGACAGAACTCTCTGAAGTGAGTCCCATAGGCCAATTTCTTCGATTTCCCAGGAATGTCCATACAGGTGCCAGATCCCGCCACACTCCAGGACGGAATCGAAAGTCGCCCTTGCCAGATTTGACCAATCTTCCGAAAGGTTTTGGTGACTCATGCATTTCCAGGCTTCCGCCAGGTACCGCGCGCGTACCAGGTTTCTGACGTAGGCGAACTTCGGGTGGGGATACGCCTGAACGGTGGTCGCCATTTTAAAGGGATCGAAAGCGAGTTCGCTCGCCAACATTCTGGTTGTGCGGGCCCCACGATACCCAGCCCATTTCAAGGCCGCGATCACATTTCCATTGTACCGTCCCCGAGGGTAGGCAAAGACGCGTACATCCTTACCCAAGAGATCTTCGAGAGAGTGTTTGCAGTCAACGACCTCGTGGACCAGTTCCTGGGGTCCACAATGAGCGAGGTCAGGATGAGATATTCCATGAGCGCCGATTTCCAACTGGGGCGCGCCCAATGATCTCAAATCACTCTCAGTCATCCGTTCCCTTTTGTGATGGCCTTTAATAGGGACATAGAAAGTTCCGGCCAATCCTCGAGCGCTGAGGAGGTCGCCCACACGAAGGTCCAGGGCATCACCGTCATCCCAGCTCGTCGTGACGACTTTGATGCCCGGGGTCAAATTAACGCTCCAGGAAAGGTAACTCTGCCCCTGTTTTCGGCCTGCATCATTGATGGTCGGATCTAATTCTGGTGGGAAGTGCTTTGCCACTGAACGATCGACTGAAAGCCATTCATCCAGGCAAAATAGCGACTCGAAGGATCAGCGAGATGGAAGGTGTTGTTTGTGAAACGGTTACTCCACGAGGTGAAAATGGCATTGTCCGACAATCCAGACTCCACGATGCCCGCGGCCACGCCTTGCTGTTGCGTAATGACATTGTCGTGGACATACAGGCGCTGGAGGAGATAGGGCTCCCCCCGCTGATTACTTCTGGTCGGCTGCAACCCCACGATTCCGTTCATACAGTCGGTCACCGTGTTGCCATAAATTTCAACGTCATCCGATGCGGTAATGACAATCCCTCCTCCGTACCAAGGCGAGGTCCGCCCGGGCCCGTCAAAGCCGTCGCTTTCGATCGTGTTGTCCCGAATGATGGCTCGATGGCTGATTTCGTGAAGAATCCCCGCAACCTTGTTGGACTTGGTATGGTTGTGTTCGTAGAGAGTGTTTACATTCTCAATGTCGGTCCAAAGGCCGGGGCCGCCGTTGTCGTGAACGTAGTTATTTCGGACCACTAAATCGTGGGTGAAAGCAAACTTGGTGCCCCCGGCCTCCCATCCGTAGGAATAACCTGCGTAATTGTTACGGGCAATTTCGTTGCCTTGGACGAGGATTCCCGTTCCACCGCCTCCCATACCCATTTGTCCGTTATCGATAATCGTATTGTCAACAACCTTCATGCCATTCCCTAGCCGGATGCCCATGCCGTGGTTGAGGCGGATCGTGTTCTTCTCGACTACCCAGTTCTGGCTGAGGCGGCCTTCTGCCGACTGGCCCTGGATTGCGCCGTCCCCCGCGGTATCAGCATATTTCTCGATGGTAAGGCCCCGGATCGTGACATCCCCGGCCGCTCCGCTGAAGGCATACGACGCCACGCTCAACTCTACAGTGTGACCTTGCGGATCTTCGCCGAGATAAATCTTTCCGGTTCCATAGTCCAGGTACCACTTTTGCATCGAGACGGAGGACTGTTGGCCGACCCTTTGCAGAGGGACATCGTCAATGAACAGGTCCTCCGGATACTTGCAGGCCGGATGTGTCTGATCGCAGGTCCCGCGATATTGTTCCCTTCCTTGGACAGGGACCTTTGTCGTCCAATAGCCATCCTCTCGCGAAAACTGTGTGAGGGGAACAGCGCCTGAGAGCACGGCCCCGGGGTTTCCCAAAAATGAGTCTCCGTCCCTAGGGATAACAGACTTTTGCCTGTAGACCCCGGAATCGAGCACGAACGAAGTCCCGTTCGGATGGGCATTGACAAGGGCCTGCAAGTCATCTCCGGGATGAACCTTGACCGTCCCTGCGGACGATAATCCCTGGGCAGGCCTGAATAATAGCAGGCCAAGAAGAATCGCCGCGCAAACCGGCAAGAGGAGCAGTTGCGGCCTGAAAGAGGCAGTGGCGCAATTGCCACTGCGGTTGCGTTCTTTCGCTTCTATTCTCAGCTCACTCATTCGCGAATCCTCCAGGGTGTTGCGCTGTGTTCCGTATCGTTCCGGACCTTTGGCCTTGTGCTCACGAACAAACAGTCGCCGCGTCCGCAGAAGATTCGTCCGGGGCTTGGACAGGATGTGAAGTTTCTCGAATCTCCCGCCTTCGCAGGAACTCTGCGGTTCCCAGGATCACCAGGAAGTCCAAAGGAGGATGCCAGGTCAGCATCGTCATGAAGATGGAGCGAAAAGTGAGCAAACCCAGAACCGCGACGGCTTCGTAAGCAAGCTGTCGTTCCAGGGTCGCCTCGGATGAGCGTTGAAGATACCGGACCAAGAACCACCACGTGCCCAGTAAGGCGGCGAGCGCCGGAATGAGCCCCCAAATGCCCGTTCCGACGATGATCTCGAGATAATCACTGTGTAGGGTTGACGTGACGGTCAAGCCATGGGTGGCCAGGACGGCGAAGCGTCCCGCCGCGTAAGCGCCGAATCCAGTCAGTGGACGCTCCAGGAACTTTTGCAGGGCGTAAGACCACCAGATGGTGCGACTGCTGAGCGTCCCCAACACTTGCGCAGTCTCACCCCGCTTGAGAAAAGCCCAGACTAACCCTCCCAGACTTGTCAGTAGCAACAGGGGTCCCACGACAAAACTGAGAAATGCGCTGAGGCCCAAACGCTTGGAGAATAGCAGCATTAAGAATACGCCGAATAAGAAACCCGCCATGGCCGAGCGCGTTTGCGAGAGAATCATCGTGGCCGTGCTCGCGGTGAAGAGCAAGGTGTACCAGATGCGTTCCGAACTGCGGCCGGCAATTGGCAAGAGTCGGCAGAGAGAGACAAGAGCAAGGATGGCACCAAAGGTCCCGACGTCATTCGAACTTACGTCGGGAACCACGCCGGTGAGCCGGACCCCCAGCAAGCCGATTTTGAAGCCGACGGGGTACAGCTCCTGTTGCGGCCACACAACCACCCCCAGCCAGACGGAAAGAAGCAGCAAGCCATAAAGTACCCAGGTCCAGTTAACGAAGTGCTTATACGCTCTCGCGGAACGAATCGTGACAAGAATGGCAGCCAGCAGCGCGACATCAAGAAGGTATTCACACGATTTATACAATGTCCACGCCGGGTACACCGACCATGCCGTTGAAGCCAGGCTAACGATACCAAAGGCTGTCAAAGCTCCGATGAACCCGCGAAACATTGACCCCAACCACTCCGGGCGTCGAAGCACGAGATGGGTGAAAAGGACAACGCCCACCCCTACCTCTAGAGCAATCCTGTAAACCGCCCAGGAATCCACGGGATTTGCCCGAATGTCCGTAGCGCTTCGGACGCGGAAAACAAGCGCACTCGCAAAGAGGAGTAACCACAGCACATCCCAATGCCCGAGGCGAGCCCTCATTTTGTTCAGGAGCGCGAAACCCCTACGGAGCCCAATGACCACTAAGACCAAGGCAAAGGGGGCGATCACAAGTCCCAGAGCCGCGCGAGTAACCCCCACATGGTCAGCCAGACTGACCATCACAAGAGTGGCCGCCAGCCCGAGGACGATGAAAGGTGGAATGATCCAGATCCACCTTGAACGGAAGCCCTCAGAGTCCCGATCTACATCTAAACTGCCAAACATAGTCTGGTCCGATTTCCTGATCTCGAAATTACTGGCGTGCGCCGGCGTATTCCGTGGAACTGTGTCTTAGGCTCGCGCATTCGACTTCGCGCGCACCCAAACAAGGGTCATGAAGGCATGATCCTCTGCATCTAAGCCACAGACCAGGAGCGTACCGGCGAATACGGCGAGTGAAACAAAGCCGGCGCCTGCCATCCCTAGAAGCGGTACATCTGGTAGGACGTGGCGTAACAGGATCAAAGCCCCGGCAGCCAATCCGGCACCTAGGACTCCTTTCCAGTACCTCCGGTCATAGGGCCACACCTTCAATACCGAATGCGCCACGAGGATTGATAGCAAAGAAAGCCCTCCCACCGTGATCGCGGTTCCCCAGGCAGCTCCTAACACACCCCAGCGAGGCACCAGAACCAGTTCGCACGCCATGTTGATCACCAGGAACCCTCCGGTGAGTGCGGCGATCCAGTTCTGGTTACCGGACATCACCAGCAGGGAGCTCACCGCTCCGGTCCCGGCATTGATTAACTGGCCGGCAGCCAGCACTGGTAGGACTGCGGATCCCATGACGTAGGATTTGCCAAACATCACCCCCATCACCTGGCGCGGCATGACGCACATTAGCAGGAAGGGCGGAATGCTCAGATAGAGGGACCACTTTGTGCTCACTCGAAAGAGTTCCGAGAGGCGTTCGTTCCTGCCGGAGTGATAGAGATTGGCGACCATCGGAGAGATGATTCCCCCGAATCCGCTCAGAATGGCGGCCAGGGCGATAGAGAGCTGCGAGGCAGCATAGTAAACGCCGGCCTCTGCAGCCGAGCAGTAATATCCAACGAAAAGCCTGTCGACCCAGATGAGCAGCACCCCAAAAATGACCGAGAGGGCAGTGGGCAGAGAGAAACGGAGGAGCTCATTCCTGGCAAAGGCGGGTTTGACATGTTTGGAAACAACCTCCGGAAATAGCTGTCTGACGTAATAAACCGCCAAGAGCAGGGCAAGGCCGCAGGAAAGGACGATCGCAGCCAACGCGCCCTCCAATCTCCATCCGATGAGGCAAAAAACCAGAATCAACAAGAGGGCCGCGACCGGCTGGCCGATTTCTTCGGAGTAAACTGAGAACTTCATGCGCTGCGATATTCGGGTGGCCGCCGAGACAACCCGCAAGGAGGTCAACAGGGGAAATGCGAAGGCCAACCATCGGAACACTTGTGGGAGCCCGGGTTGATGAAACACCCTTGCGCCCAGCCATGGAGCGAGCAAATAAAATGCGACGCCCAGTGCGAGCCCTGACACTGCAGAGAATGCAATCGAATGGAGGATTACCCCCTTCAATTTCGCCTTGTCGGCGTGCCAGCTCTCTGATCCGAATCGAATAACACCTGCATCCAGCCCCAAAGGTGTGATGTAAGTAGCGATACGCGTGATGGTCCATCCGATGGCATACAGCCCGAAGCTTGCCGGTCCAAGGATGTGTGCAAGACCCATGTCCACTATAAGGCGGACAACGCGGCCGACCAGTCTTCCACCAAGAGCGGTGCTGGCCCCCATTGCCAGCCGCTTGACATCTTTCTGGCAGTCCAGGTCAGGGGCGCCGCCCGAACCTCCGGTAAATTGCGGAAATCCCGCCTCAGCGAACCGCTGGGAGTTTTCAGCCACGCCTACGCCGCCACCGACACCCGTGCGATCGGGAGTGGGCGATTGGCGGACTGGGGAATCATGACGTTCATCCATCTTGAATTTTGGAAGGGCGAGGCCTTGAAGCTCCATACCCCGCCGAAGGCTTTCAGTTTGCGGTGAGAGGCAATCGGTGCGTAATCACGAAGCGCTCGAAAAGCATTCTGTAGACCAAAGCATTCGCGCCCGCGACCCATCCCCGGCGATCCTTGCGCGTCAACAATTTCGGCAGGTGATGATAGAAGACTCGCGCCAAAGCGAACGCGTTCACAAACAATACCGTCTCCGCTGGCATAGGCCCATACCCGTTCCAGAATGACCTTTCCCAGTTTGCGATCACTGATTTGGGAATGAAGGGATTGAGCAGGTGCGCACGCAGGTCGGAAACGAGCGAAAAGAGGTCAAAGCAGAGAGGCCGATCGTCGCAAAGTTCGAAATCAACAACACTCAGTTGGCCGGCGTCTTTCCCCCAAAGGAGGTTTGGAAGTGAGAAATCGCCATGCGTAAACGCTATGGGGACCGAAAAGCTCGAGACACCGGATTGCGCTACCGAGGCTTTCAATACCCGCGACGCCGTCGCGAGGTATCTTGACTCCTTCTCCCGCTTCCCCGAACGCAAGCGCTCGAGGGCGCTGATGGCGCTTCCCACATCGAGGTTCTGTTCACCGTGAATTGACGCATCGTGAATCATCCTTAGCCATCGGCCGGCCAAAAACATTCCCCTTGCCCCAGACTCGGCAGTGGCGTTGGCCAACCGCGCGCGAGTGACGACGCGATCCAACCGCGTCCCCTTCGCTTCCTCCCACACGACAGTTCGTGACTCGTACGATTTGCCGAGAGGCCGCGGGACGCCCTCACCCCTGGAGATGCCTCGCATCTTCAAAGTCATGTCCCATTCGGCGCTGATCTGGTCGCGGATCGGTCTGAGGGGGACCTCCGTGTCAGCACCTTTGTCCCAGGGGCTCTGGAATCGTCGAGGGATCGGACAAGAGCCTGTAAGGAATACCTTTGCAAAGAACCTTTCCTCGCTCGCGTTCCCCGTGCAATGTAGTGTCGACTTGGATGGGCTGTACCCACAATCGTCCACGAAAACTGAGCGTACCCTGGTGGCCAAAGCACAGGCGATTCTTTCCCGCAGATCGTTTTTTCCCTTAATCTGGCCGTCGAGGCACATGTCCTGCACTGTTATTTTCTGGCGGCTGAGCACGAGTCAGGAAATCGTCGAAGAAGAGGGGGGCGAGTCAAAGCCATTGCTCTTGCGCTCTTTGTTTCGAACAACCTCAGCATACCATTCGCTCATTTTTTCCGCCCGGCGCTCCCAGGTCTGGGTCGCCGCGAATTCCCATGCGGCGCGGCCCATTCGGGCCCGCAACTCCTCTGAGCTCAACACCACCCCAATGGCTTGACCCAGGGTCGAAACAGTCTCTTGAGGATTGGTGACCGGAACTTTGATGCCGGCCTCTGATGGCACAAAGGCTCCTACGCCCTGATGGTTCAACGTTACGATGGGCAATCCCGCGGCCATAGCTTCCAACACTTGGGAACCAAAAGAGTCCCGGAGGCTGGTGAAGAGGAAGGCATCGGCCGAGCGGTAGAGCGCGGGCATCTGATCGTAGGGAACTTGCCCCATGAAGGTTGTACGATCACCGACGCCCACGCGTCCGGCGAGGCTCTCCCACTCCTGCTGCAGCGGCCCGCTCCCCGCGACGAGTAACCGGAATGGGATCTGTTTGACTTGAGCGAGCGCTTCGAGCCCGAGGGGGAGGCCCTTCAGTGGTTGAAGACGCCCCACCCAAAGCAAAACGAATTCCCGCCGGCCCCTCTTCTCAGGTGGATCCTTCGAGAGGAATTCCCTGAGGGTGCCGGAATCCAGGAACAGACGGGGCTTACAGGGGCCTGCCCGTTGCAGCAAATTGGCGGTCTCATGATTTGTTGCGAGGGTCAATGCGGTCTTTCGAACGGCATTGCGCAAAGTAGGACGGTAGGGGACCAGTCGCACGCGCACGCTACGAATCAGTTCGGCGCGCCAAGCCGACCCGAAATACCTTCTAAAGGGAGAGGGGGCCGTCTGACCTCCGCCAACGGGTCCCCATACGAACGGAATTCCCAAGCGCCAAAGCAGCGGCGGCTCGCTTACTGTGCCCCAACTGACATGGTGAACAATGTCAATTCCAATCTGACAATCCAGGCGCACCGCCTGCCGGAGTGCAGCTCTTTGCCACAGCATATAGTGACGGAGGCCGACATGGGAAGTCGGGTCTGATGGTCTCCACGGATCCAGCCAAGCCGGGACCGTGACCCAAACAAAATGCAGGTTGCCGTTGGGGTGTTCGCGCACAAACCCCTCGATAGCCTCGCGCTCCTGTGGATGCGTGATCACCCAGACTTGGTGCCTTTGGGACAAATGCCACGCCCAGTTCCAGGTCCCCGCGAGCTCTGAGCCTCGACGGGGGCTACACGCATGACCGACCAGCAACACGTTCATAGGGCTGTTGTTGAGCTCACGTGGTTCGTGGTTGCTCCACCCATGTTGGGCGGCGAAATCCGGCGCCGGACCATGATTCTTGCGACGATCAGGGCGGCGGCGCTAGACAAAATCAGAGTGAAAACAGCACCTCGGACCCCGTAGAAGCGCGTGCTGGGAATGCCCGCCACGACCGCCACCACACCGGCAGCGGAGTACGCGACCAAAGCCAGGGCCGGTGAGTGCATGGCGCGCAACGTAATCGTCTGGGCCGTGGCGGTGATGCGGAGGATGGAGCCCAAGGCGACCCAAGGCAGAAGAGTAGTTACATGCACGTACTTACCGGAATAAAGGTGATTCACAATTGGGCCCCGGAAAGTGACTACAATCACCCAGTACAGGAGCGTGCCCCCACCATAGAGCCCCGTGAGCTTCCATAACAAGGGGTGCATGCCTTGCACTCCGCGTTGATGCTGGACTCGGGCTGCGAAAGGTAGAGAGAGAAGGGTCAGAGCAGCAAAAACCTGTCCGATCGGCGAAGAGAAATTCATCAAGGCCTTCATTTCTCCCACATCACCCAGGCCCCCGGAGCCCGCGAGTAGCATGTAAAGGATTGCCGTGGAAAACCAGATCGCCAACGCGCTGGCAAGGGCCGAGCGGCCATACCTCCAGTGCCGACGTATCACCTCGAGAACACTCAAACTTCCCGATGCGGACGCCATGCGGCGCCTCAAGCGGTTCAACATCAGAGGAGTAGTGACGGCCGCCCCAGCCGCCATCAACATGAAAGCCAACAGCGGGGAGAGATGGCGGGAGCGGTGAATGAGCACGAGACCGCCCGAAAGTACAGCAAAGTAGACCGTCGCTCCTAAAACTGCTTGTTGCGGATTAAGCCCCACGTAAGAAACCCGGCGAGCTAGCCAGAAGAGAAGAAGACAGGGAGCTGCGACTGCCACTCCCAACAGAGCCGCGGATAATCCTTCCCGAGGTTCAACTTCGTGCAATACCAAGGCGGCCAGACTCACGCCAGCCAGAATGATCACTGCCATCACCACATGGATCCGCAGGAGCGCTGCGAGATAGTCACGCAGTTGGTCACGGTAAATGGAGGATCCAAACACGGAAAGTGGTTCAAGGACTAGTGCCCCATACACAACTGCGAGAAACAGAAAAACTTCGAAGGTGAGAGCATAGGCCCCGTATTGCCGTGTAGCCAAGTGGCGGGCCAGAAGGATGGCAATCAAAAAATTCGCGCCGGAGATGAGGCCCTGGTCTAGTAGCGCCAGAAGGCCTTTCCCCGACCACTTGCGGACGGTCGCCCACAAGCGAAATGGTCGATCCGCAACGGACAGACGGGGTTCGTTCCCGGCTGCAATCCCGTCGTAGGGAGCGTTCAGGAGTGTGTCCGTCATGTGGCTGAAAGAGCGGTCCGGCTGAAGGGCCGGCAAACTCGGGCCGGGCTGCAAAACGCGGGCCCCTGGCAAAAGCTAAAGTAACCTCGAAAAGGAAAACTCATTGGCGGGCCTGAATACCGCCTCCATGGTGGCTCTGGTCACGATGTCGATGCGCCCCGTGACCTTCCAGGAGACGACGTAATCGAACCAGGGGCCACTGAAAGGCTGAGGCTCGCAAGCGCCTTGCAGACAAGCCTAGTACGCATCGGAGCTTTGTCTGGAATCCCCTCCCCAAGCGACGAATCAATTCCGCCGTGCGTCCGGCACACATGACTGCAACTGGCAAGAGGTCGTCTGAGGCAAGGTAGGCTGCCTCGTCGATGCCCCGCAGAGAGGCGATCCACTGCCGCAAGGTCAGTTTTCCATCGTGGCGATAGCGATAACTGGAAACCAAGTCGAGGTCTTCCACGATCCAGCGGCGTCCCGGGACAAGTGCGGAAGAAGGAACGGCTTGCCCGGTTAGGTCGAGGTAAAGCGCGCGCGCCACATCCATGCCGTTGTCCCCTACGAAAAGCCGGAAAGTTGCCCCGATCCTGGGGTTGGCATCCAAGAGTTTGTATTGGCCGTCACGCGCATCGTAGCGATATCCGATATCCAGGATCCCTCGATAACCGATGGCTTTCATAAACGCTTTGGTAGTGTTCCCTACCGTCTCATTGCGAAGGCAGATTCCCAAACTCGTGGAACCGGTATAGACAGGACACTGGCGGATCTTCTTGCCCGTGAAGCCAATCAAGCACTCGGAACGCTCGTTAAGGTACCCATTGAACATCCACACGGTGTCGTCTCCACCAGGTATGTACTCCTGGAGCATGAGATTTGGGTCCGAGGGAGCCTCCGCTGCCTCATATCTCTCCAATAGCTCATTTTCGCAGTGGACGATGAACATCTTCTTTCCGGTGCGTTCCCAGAGACGTTGTCCATCAATTCCCTTCATCATGATGGGAAACCGGGTCCGTCGGGCGAACTGCGCGACGTCCTCTCGCGACCTGGGGAAAGCGGAATCCGGCGTCGGGATGGCGTGCCGCCGCGCAAGAAAGTACATTTCCTTCTTACTCGAGAGGGAATGAGCCACCTCTGGCCGCTGGTCTGGAAAAAGGAAGTACTTTTTCAGGGTCTGTGCGTGATCAGCAACAAAAAGGGCTGTTCGATCCGTAGTAGGAATTAAGATGCAGGGCCGGCCGATTTTCCGGGAAAACCGCGACAAATACTCCAGCGAATCCTCCGGGGAGCGATGTTCGATGTCCCAATGAGACTTTCCGCGGCAGTATTTGGAGGCGAAACTGGGAGCCCACCGATATGGGTCAACAATGTAAATCGGAACTCCCCACCTTCCCAGGCTCCGCAGGATATTCAATCCGCCATGCGCGTCGGATCGCAGGACCACAACCGGAGTTGAGGTATCTCGAACCTTCACCATAAAACGGAGGTTTCCCGGCGGGTGTCCACAACCCCCCTGTGAGGAGTAGCTACTCGGTCGTCGGAGGTCATCAATACCACTTCCTCGTCTCGCAGCACAAAATCCGCAGTGAGATCATTAATGTGGCTGAGAATGAAATCGAGGTCCTGGAGTTGGCCGCTGCGGCGAAGATACGATGCGCTCTTTCCTTCGACGATAGCAGCAGGTCTTTCGTCCTGCCAGCGTTTGACGATGCGCGCAGTCAAGCCATTCTCCGGACGGTAGCCTGCACGGATGAGGTCCCGCGCGATCCAGGCACAGCACATCTGGTCCTCTTCGCGGAATTCGCCACGACTCCCGGCCCCAATAATGGCAACCCGCGAGGATCGGCCTGCGAGGCGGTGGGCCAGAAAAGCCGAGTTTCGCAGGCAAGCCAGGTGAACCATTTCGCAGCTTTTTGCTTCCTGGATAAGTTTTGTGCCTGAAGAGGAGACTAGGATGACCGATCTCGAGAGATCTCGACGCGCGGCCAGTTCAGCGGGACTATTGTTCATCTCGAAGCCGGGAGCTCTCTCTCCCCCTAATTCGCCCGCCAGCAGCGGATTCGCAAATCGCAATGCCAGCCGGTGCGCGTCTGCCACCGAAGAAACCGGAAAGCACCGTCCGCCGTTTGCGACGACGGTGATTGCCGACGTCGTGGCCCTGATAACATCAACGACCACTACGTCATACCCTTGCTTGTACGCACGGGCGCGTTCCGGAAAACAGTCAATGACGACGGTAGGGGGCATTGGGCAGAGGGTGACGAAGCACTCGAGTAGGGGATTAACTGCGACGCGTAGGGCGCAATTTGGCGTTGCCGAAGGCGTCGGAATGAAGTCCTCGCCGGTAGATCTCCACGCGTAAGACCTCTTCTAATCTCACATTGCAGAGGTGGACCTCGCGGCCAAAGTGGCTCAAGAGAGCGAACTGGCTGGGCTTGGTTGGCGCTTCGAACATCAGAGGGGAAAAACCAAAGGCATCGACAAACCGATCGGCGAATTGGGGATTGAATTCGCCCGAAAGATCGAAGAGTCCTACGCCGCACGCGCTCTCCCGGGCCTCGATCACCAACTGGCACGCTCCTCCGTCAAGCCATCGTTTTCCTTGCGCAATCAGCTTCTCCACGGTCTGTTCCGTAAAGGCACCGGTGTGTTTCTTGCCCAGCTCAAACTGAACCTCAAGACATCGTTCCGATGCCATGCTCATGACATCATGAACTTTGAGATTCAAATCGGTGAAGCCTTCGCCGCATTCAATCCTGGTAAACCCGATGTCCGCGCACAAATCCAAGTAAGCTGGAAGCACTCCCTGTGCAGCAGCCACCTCGAACGGCCCTCCACCTGTCACAGTAGGGACGCCGTAGCTTTCTGCAGCGGCAACTTTTCTGCGCGTGCTTGTCTCGTTGGCCACCATCCAGCAGGCCATCGAAACCTTCAGAAGGGAGAAGAGGTGCGAGCTCTGTTCAAGATGGCTTTCCAGTGTCGCCGGATCATAGCCCGGATCAAAGGGACTGGTCAGTGGCGCGATGTCGGGTACGCCCAGGAGCCTCACGTAATCCCTCGTTGTCAACTTGTTCCGACTTCCGATCTCTTCAACAGCTTTCATTGATTCATACCCCTTGTGCGAAGCCATTCAGACGGTCGGCTTTCTGGCCACCACGATATATTCTGTCCCCGTAGAACAGATGCCGGGAACTCCGCGACTGGCGAGTTTCTGCAGATACCGGTGTGCCTTGATGCCGACCGACTCCGAGAACAACCTCTTTCCGAGAAAGGTAAAGGGACCGAACCCCAGCGTCATACTTTCGATCTTCCCCAGACCGGCGCGAGCAAGGAACTTGTCGAGTTGGCTTGTGGTGTATCTGCGAAAGAGGGGGCGTGACTTCACCGGAAGGCCCATCCACCTCAGCCCGTCCGCGATCTTCCATCGAAAGCTGCGCAGGCCGGGGAAACAACGCGGATCCAAGATATGAGTAAGGCACCATTGATTGTCATTGGTCACCACGGCGTAGCCGCCTGGTTTCAGGACCCGAGCGATCTCCGTTAGAGCCACCTCCGGATCTTCGACCCAGGGAATGACGCCGATGGCAACTGCAAGATCAAACAGGTTCGGATCGAAGCTCAGGCTTTGAGCGTTAGTGCGGCAGGTTCTCACAGCGGTCTCCACCCCCGCCGCGATTGCGGTCTGGCGTGTGAGGTCGAGCATTTCGTCGACTGTGTCGGCAGCGGTCACGATGTAGCCGCGTCGAGCCAGGGTTACGGTTGTCAACCCGGCGCCGCAGCCGACTTCCAGGACGTGCGACCCTGGCGGCAGTTCGAGTTTCGAAACCATAGCCAGCACAGCAAGGTGACGTCCGCGATAGATCAACCCGTCCAGATCTTCGCGCTCGTAAACTTCTCTCCAGTGGTCGATTCTGCCCTGGAAGTACGCATCCACGGCCCCTTGATGGCCTGAGTCGGCTGCGTCCCGAACCCGAGTCCACTCTGGGGAGGCAGTCTCTGAACCTTGCTTGTTTGGGAGCTCAGCTATCGTGCACTGCTTATTGCGGACCAACGATATTTTTCCCATCTGGATGGATTGAAGTATTCGCGCAAAGAACCAAGGTGGGCACCGTTTCGCCACCGAACAGGGACTTCAAGGTTATGGAGCCGGGCTCATGCGGCCCCGGAACCCCTGACGACCGCAGGAATGGTTCCCATCAGGATTTTGAAATCGAGCCAAAGTGACCAGTGATCGATGTATTCCATGTCCAACTTCATCCATTGGTTGAAGGGAATGGAGTTCCTGCCGCTCATTTGCCAAAGGCAGGTAATACCGGGTCGGACGCTGAACCGACGGCGCTGCCAGTCCTGGTCGAATCCCTCATAGTCCCTCACCGGCAGAGGCCGGGGCCCCACCAGGCTCATTTCGCCTTTCATGACGTTTAGAAGTTGCGGCAGTTCGTCAATGCTCGTCTTCCTCAACAATTTTCCCAGCGGGGTCAAACGGGGATCGTTACGGATTTTGAAAACCGGCCCGCTGACCTCATTAAGGGGCTCGACCTGCGCCAGCCTTTGCTCAGCGTCCGGAACCATGGTTCGAAATTTGAAGATGCGAAACCTGCGCTTATTCAGTCCGAGCCTCTCCTGTGTAAAGAAAATCGGGCCCGGGGAAGTCAGCTTGATCAAGGCCGCAGTCATAACGAATACCGGTATGAGGACGACCAATAAGCATGCGGAGATTGTAAAGTCGAGCGCGCGCTTTGCCGCCGCTCCCCACCCCTGGAGTCGGCCCGTGTAGAGGGTGAGCAATGAGTCGCTTTCGAATTCTTCGGCATTGGATCGCGCCGTCTTCAGGCCCAAGATCCCAGGAAGGATACGCACAACGATTCCTTGTTCTTCGCAGAATGCTGCGATACGGGAAGCCTGAGCATAGTAGGAATGGATGGGTAGAGCGATGATGACCTCATCGACCACCGCTTCGCGGACGAACTCGCGAAAATGCTGGAGATCGCTGACCAGGGTGTATCCGATCTTTCGAAACTTCCCGATTCGATCCCACTCCTCATCAACGAAGCCGACAACCCGATACCCAAGCTCCGGCCGGGACTCAAATTTGTTGGCGACGTTGATCGCGCGTGGATTGGTTCCTACGATCAGCACGTGACGCAGGTTCCGGCCTCGCTTGCGAGCCTTCCCGAGAGCGAACCTGATCAGCAGTCTGTCGGATATCGTTGCAGTTGTGACGGTACCCCAGAAGACTGCAACGAAAAGTGCGTCGATCATCCGCACGTGGCAGAGGACTGCCCCCAAAGCCAGACAAATCGTGCCGAGGGTAGTGGCCTCAATCGTGTCCAGGATCTCCGCTCGCCGGGAAAGCAGCCTTCTCGATTGGTAGAGACTTAATGAGGCAAGAATGATATGCCACACCAGGAGGAAGCCCAGGAAGATCAGAAAGTTCCGGAGCCTCACACGCATCGAAAAAAACTCCGAAAGAGAGACTCCGCCGTTCTCGTACAGCACTGGCAATGTAGCCACGACAAAGGAGAACACCATGATTGTCATATCAAGGAGTTTGACCGAGGTCCTTAACATTTTATGGCGTGCAATACCCATGATGTGGAGACCTTCCTCTTAAATGTATACTGATCAACGGATGAGCGCTGGAAAAGCGGTCGCAATCACAAGGGGGAAAACCCGAAGGCCACGGCGCCGAGCCGGCCCAGGCGGGCCGCCGGCGAAAGACGGTGGACGGGTTCTCACGAGGCGGGAAAAAGGAAATCACGAGGCCATCCCATAGCTTAGGAAGTAGGGCGCAGAAACCATTCCAGTTTTGATAACAGATTTCTTCGCCGTGGGCGAATGCCCGGACTCTCCCCAGTCTTTGGAGGCGAGTCGACCCGAGCGTTGATCAGTTGGGACCGGAAATAAGGGATGACGCGTTCGATTCCTTCGCGGAGATGTACTTTGGGATGCCATCTCAATGTGGTCTCGGCCTTGGAAATGTCGGGTCGGCGCCGGCCTGGATCGTCCGAGGGCAGCGGCTTGAAGACGATCCCGCTTGGGCTCCCCGTGACCTCAAGAATCACCTGCGCCAACTTCAACAAAGGGATTTCCTCGGGATTGCCGAGATTAAAGGGGCCAATGTCCTGGGATTGCAGCAGCCTGCAAAGTCCGTCCACGAGGTCGCTCACATAACAGAAGCTCCTCGTTTGGCTGCCGTCGCCATAGACCGTAAGCGGCCTGCCTTGCAGCGCTTGCACCACAAAATTGGGAAAGGCGCGGCCGTCGTCGGCGCGCATGCGCTCGCCGTAGGTATTGAAGATTCGGGCAATACGGATTTCCACGCCATGTTCCCGATGGTAGGCCATGGCCAGGGCTTCGGCAAACCGCTTCGCTTCATCGTACACACTTCTCACGCCGATGGGGTTCACATTGCCCCAATACGATTCCTGCTGGGGATTCACGGCAGGGTCGCCGTAGACCTCCGAGGTGGACGCAAGCAGAAAAACGCTCCCGTGAGCCTTGGCCAATCCCAGTGCGTGGTGCGTGCCGAGCGCGCCGAGCTTGAGAGTATGGATGGGATGGCGCTGGTAATCTTTGGGGCTGGCCGGAGATGCCAGGTGAAGAAGGTAATCAAGCCGGAATGATTCCGAGCTTTCACGGCTCGTCACGCCAACTCTGAAACCCAGCAGACGTCGGAGGTTGATCGGTGTCGTGGCGTCGTGATTGAGAAAAGTAAAACGGGGATGCCCGAGCAGATGCTGAATGTTCGCTCGCCGGCCGGTCAGCAGAGTATCCATGCATATAACTTCGTGACCTTCCGCGAGTAGCCGGTCGCAAAGGTGCGAGCCGAGGAACCCGGCGCCGCCGGTGACCAGCGTTCGGGGATGATCGGGTTGGTGGTTGCTGAACTTGGCCGTATCAACTCCTTGCGGTTTCCACATATCCCAGGTTCTCCGTGGGAAGGAATCCGAGTCCAAGGGGAGATGTCCTTACAGGCCCTGAACTCGAGCGACCTACCGAGATGTATTCCAGACCAGCCTCCCGGACTTTTTCGGGGTCAAACATGTTTCTGCCATCCACTAGAATGGGCAGTTCCATCAGGTTTCGGACGCGCCTCAGATCGAGCGCCCGGAACTCATCCCACTCTGTAAGCAGCGCCAGGGCATGAACTCCCTGACAGGCTTCATAGGGAGACGAGCAGTATGCGATCTTGCCGGGCTGCTCAGGGAAGACCTTCCGCATGGAGGGCATCGCCTGTGGATCGTACAGCCGCATGCGAGCCCCGGCTTCCGTCAATGCCTCGATAACCCTGAGGCTGGGGGCTTCCCGAATGTCATCGGTGTGAGGCTTAAAAGCCAACCCAAGAATGCCGATCGCCTTGCCTTGAACGATCCAGAGCGCTTTGCGAAGCTTCTTCAGGAAAGCCTCCGCGCGCTGTTGGTTGACACGCTCGACCTCCTTGAGGATTGAACAATCTACGCCGTGTTCTTCTGCCAGGTGGATAAACGCGCGAAGGTCCTTGGGAAAACAGTACCCGCCATACCCGATCCCCGCTGAAAGGAACTCCGGGCCGATGCGTGGGTCCATGCCGAGGCCTTTGGCGACCATGGTGACGTCTGCGCCCACCGCTTCGCACAAATCGGCAACCATGTTGATGTAAGAAATCTTGCTGGATAGGAATGCGTTGGCGGCGTGCTTGATCAACTCCGCCGTTGTAGGGTCGGTTACGAGGATAGGTCGTTTCAGCGGCCGATAGATTGTCTCCAGGATTTGTCGGGCGCGGTCAGTGTCCACCCCCAGGATCAAACGGTCCGGGTGGAGAACATCTTCAATCGCTCTTCCTTCCCGAAGAAACTCGGGATTCGAAGCAACATCAAAAGTGTAGCCCAACGATTCCTGTGCTGGACCCCTTGAGAAGGCCCTGGGCCACGAACAGTTCTCGCCCTCCGAGTGGGCGCGGACGCTCGCGTAGCGCGTGATGGTTCGTTTGATCCACAAGGCAGTGATGGCCGGGACTGTGCTCTTCTCGACAATCAGCTTATACCCGTTCAGATTGCGGGCAATGGTCTGGGCGATCAGCTCGATTTGAGTAAGGTCGGCTTCTCCGTTTTCGCATTGCGGCGTGCCCACGCAAACGAACAAAACATTCCCCGCACGCGCGACGTCGGCGACGTCACCGCTAAGTGTGAATCTTCCGCTTGCTAATTGTTTTGCGAGCAGAGTCTGAAGTCCTGGTTCGTAGAAAGGGGCCTCCCCTGCCTGGAGCAGGCGGACTTTCTCGGTATCTTCATCGGAGCCGACCACATGCCAGCCTAGTTCTGCGAAGCCCAGAGCGGTGGGAAGTCCTACGTGGCCAAGGCCCAGAACAGCAATGCGGAGGTCTCGCGGAGCGACCCTGGGGGATTCAATTGAGGTGGACATGGATCATCCTTCTTTCTGTTTGGCCGTTACACGGGTTCCAGATCGAAGCCGCACACACGGATTGCCAATGACCGCTGGATCAGGTCAACAGAGACAACAACACTCGCGTCGGAATTCTTTGCCTTCAGGACGCCCTCAATGCCTTCCAAGCATCCACCGCGGATTCTGACGCGGCGTCCCAGACGCAGGAAGGGATAGGGCTCAAAAGGCGCGTTACTGGCGAGGAGAGTCTGAACGTCCTGGATCTGTTTGTCAGGAATAGGTATGCCGTCGCCGTGCGCACCTACAAAACCGGCCACGCCTAGGGTTCTGAGGACTCGAATTCGGGCTTCGTTTGAATAGTCAATGCGCACAAACACGTAGCCTGGAAAGAGCGGCTGTTCGACAATCTTGCGACGGTCACTCCACCGGTGCGTTTCGCTGATGAGGGGAAGATAGGCGAGGACCCCCTTATGTTGGAGCTGGGTCGCAACCTTCTTTTCATGCCGGGAGCGGCTCTGGATCGCATACCAGCGAAGCGCGTCCTGGGAGTCTTCATCGGTCGCCATCGGTAGGGCGGGGTGGACGGGTTCTGGGGAAATGGACATAGCTCCGCTCTCTGAGTCCCAATTCGGGACCCGCTCAGACAGTTACTTTAGGTGAACTCCTCTGGACGACTTGCGCACTCGTCCAGTTCCGCCCGGTGTTCTAAAGCCTCTCGTAGAGAAACCGGGGAATTGGAAATGTGCGTTTGTTCAGCACGGCACCCAACAAACACACACCCGCAGACTCAAAAATCTCTTTGGCGATGCGAGCCGCTTCCCTTCGTGTGGAATTGGACTCCAGGACCAGGATGATCCCGTCGGCCAGCTTGCCCAGCAGAAGAGCCTCGGCGCAACTGTTGACCGAAGGTGAATCGATCAAGACGTAGGAAAATTCGTCCCTGAGCTCAGTGAGGCGCGCGCGAAGCTGTTCAGCATTGAATCCCGAACTCAGTCGCGATCCCATGGACCCGGCGGAAAGCAGATGCACTTTACCGCCACGAAGTTTCTGTAGGAAGTGGGCAATCGGGTCTTGTGAAAACACCGCGTCACTCAATCCCTTCAGATTGCTTACCTGGAAATAGCGATGGAGGGCGGGCCTTCGCAGGTTTGCATCCACAAGACAGACAGGTTTGTCCACCTGAGCCGCGAGGGCCTCCCCCGCGCCGGCGCATATCGAACTGCACCCTGTACCGTTTCGTATGCCCGCAAAGCTGACCACTTTGCGCCCCGCCTGATCCGGCAAGAGAAATACTCTCTGGACGAGTTTGGTCAGTTCAGCGCGTGAGAGCGCGGTCGGATCGAGATCGGCCGGGGGAGCCTGAAAGATCGTCGCGTCGACTAAGGTCTCAGACGATTCCTGTTGCTGCGAAGCTCGCTGCAGAACCTCGTAATTTCTGCTCAAGAGGATCTTCTCCTTGTAGTAATGTTTAACCGGCTCGCGATACAGAACGGGCGGCCTGTTTCCCGGGATTTTCGCGCCTCCGCCAAGTCACCTTTCGGACCAGGATGTGGCCTCCCTCCAGTCTGAACGTGCCAAGGTAAGGTTGCAGACCCGAGGGAGGGACGACCTGGTAGGTATGCTCACCGGCCGGTAGCGTCGTTTGGACCTCGCTACGCCCGTACGACTGGCCGTCAATGAACACTTGCATTCCGGGTGGGTCGGTCTCAACCACAAAGACGCCTTTGGGCGGAGCAAATTTCGCCACCGTCCAACTCTTGGTCCCTTCGGCTACTCGCGCGAAACCGCGCCAAGCCGGATAGCCCCCCTTCGTGACTTCAACCCTGTAAGTACCAGGCGCCAAGGAGAACATGTGCGGCGTCAGCCAATCAGGCCTGCTCCGGCCATTGAGGCGGATCTTTCCCCCACTGACAGACGACTCGACGACGAGTTGGCCGTGCGGGGAATCAGAAGCATCCCGTGAATCGTCTGCTAAGAATCGAACATGGTGATGCTGCCGTCGCCCCTTCGCTTCAAACGAGCGTGTGGAGGCTTCTTCTGAAAATGCCGGGGATGCCTCCAAGCCTTTGTCCTGTTCCTGCTGGGGTGTTCCATTTTCAGGAACACCGGCTGGACTCAGCCCGGAGTTCGTATTCGTCGAAGGATCTAAGGCTAGTCCCTGTGGCTTAGACCGAAGTTCCACGGCATTTGGACGGAATTCTACTGACTCGCTGAGAGATAGCGGCAAAATCAGTTTCCTGTTACTGGGAACGTCCGGATCAGTTCGTGCGCCCGCGTCTGGAGCGGCGTGGGCTCGGGCACCTGC